>DTVI01000137.1 GCA_012963655.1 Sulfurimonas sp. | reverse complement strand
ATACAATATATATATATAATGATTCTCTGTTAAATATAGAAGAACTTACTAAATAAGAAACTTCTAAATATATTTTTCTTTTGAATAAAACAAGGACCTTATATGAATAAAATAGCAATTCTTTGTTCAGGTGGTGATGTCTCAGGAATGAACCCAGCTATTAAACGTTTTGTTGAATATAGCTTTAACCAAGGTCTTGAACCTTACTTTGTTTATGGTGGGTATGAGGGTCTTATTGATAATATTATCAAAAAAGCAGTTTATTCTGATGTAACAGGAATTATTCACAGGGGTGGAACAAAAATATATTCAGCTCGTTCTACTCGCTTTACTGAGAAAAAATATCGACAAATTGCAGCAGATAATCTAAATGCCTTAGGTATAGACAAACTTATTATTCTTGGTGGAGATGGATCTTTGAGAGGTATAGACATCTTTTTTCAAGAACATAACATTGCCTTTTGCGGTATACCTTCAACCATCGATAATGATATCAACGGAACACAATATTGTTTAGGTGTGGATACGGCTTTAAATGTTATTAAGATGGCCACAGACAATATACGTGACACGGCTTCATCTTTTAAACGGGCCTTTGTTATTGAGGTTATGGGAAGGGATTGTGGATATTTAGCCTTAGTATCTGCACTTACCTCAGGCGCTGAAATGTGTTTAATCCCTGAAATAGCTTATGACTTAGATAGCTTAAAAAAGCGTTATCTAAAAGAAGTAGAACAAGGTCGAAATTATTTTATAGCCATTATTGCTGAAGGTCTAGGTAATACAAAAGAGATTTCTTCTTGGTTTGAAACAGAGATAGGGTTTGAATCAAGAGTAACCACCTTAGGACATATTCAACGTGGAGGTAATCCAACGGTAAGGGAAAGACTAATGGCCTATCAGTTTACGACCTATGCTATTGATGCCCTACTTTCAGGTAAGAGAAATACTGTCATTTGTTATAATAATGCAAATTTTGATTTTAAATATATAAATGAGATTAATGAAAAAACATATGAAATTGATAAAGATTTATTAGCTTTAGGAAAGAGTCTTTTACAGAAGTGAAACGGACTTTAGAAAATAAAGTAGTTTTTAGAAAGTAAAGTATTTTTAGAAAAGTAAATTTAAGTTTGAAATTGTTTATTCGGAAGTTAAATTAAGAAGAAAATACAGG
Organism: Sulfurimonas sp.; assembly: GCA_012963655.1. Lineage (GTDB taxonomy): Bacteria > Campylobacterota > Campylobacteria > Campylobacterales > Sulfurimonadaceae. The sequence goes on along the minus strand of DTVI01000137.1, from coordinate 864 downwards.
TCAAAGACCTGTATTAGTAGTATAAGATTATACTGGTGTTACGTTCTCAGCTTGAGGGCCTTTTTGACCTTCGCCTACTTCATAAGTAACCGCTTGACCATCAGCTAAAGAAACACGACCACCATTTGGGTTGTTTACTTGACGAAAATGTACAAATACATCTGCTCCGCCATCATTTTGTTGGATAAATCCATAACCTTTTTCATCATTGAACCATTTAACAGTTCCGCTTAGCAATTCAGCCATAATAATACCTCTTAGTATAAAATTCACGCCCGAGGGTCGTGGAATCAAAATCAGTGAGTCTTCGGTCTATATAGCAGAGATTACTCGTAACATACCCAAAGATGAACTCTTTCCTCATCTTTCATCGCACACATTATAACAGCTTTTTATGACTTTTGCGTTAAAAAAATCAAAATTCATTTAGAAGTTTACACTTAGATTGTACATATCCCATAATATAGGGGTACACAAGGCTATAACTATTTATTATTTTAAGTTTAATGATGTTTATTTATAGATTTTCGACTTGGTTTTAGTAGATTTTCTTGATATCTTCGGTTTTTGTTCCATGAAGCTCGCCCAAATACAAATAAGATAATACGAGCAAAACGATTTAATCCCCTCATACCATTAAGAGATACACCCAAATGACGAAATAAACTATCCCAATAATACCTACCCGATTCTTTTTTATACTGATAAAGATCCCCCGCCTCATCTAAGGCCCATAAATAATCGTACCTATACGCAAAGTCATGTACTATACCAGGAATAAAAAGTATTCCTGTAGGAGAAAAAAACCAATGAAGTGGTTTAGGAACACTTGCCCCATCAAATATAAATCCTTTAGGAACAATA
>DTVI01000136.1 GCA_012963655.1 Sulfurimonas sp. | reverse complement strand
TATTGTATTTGATTGCATGGTATTGTATTACATTGCATTGTGTTGTACTCTATTGTACTGTATTGTATTGTATTGTATTGTATTGTATGGCATTGTATTGTATTGTGTTGTATTGTATTCTGTAGTTTTGTATTATCTTGTATTGTATCGCATTGGCCTGTATTGTATTTTATTGTATGGTATTGTATTGCATGGGGTTGTATTGTATTGTATTGTTGCATTGTGTTGTAATGTCTTGTAGTGTATTGTATTGTATTGTGTTGTATTGTGCGGTCTTGTCTTGTACTGTATTGTCTTGTATTGTTTTGTGTTGTCTTGTATTGTATGGTATTGTGTTGTATTGTATTGTATTGTGTTGTGTTGTGTTGTATTGTATGTTATTGTATATTGTATGGTATTGTATTGCATTGCAGTGCATTGCATTGTGTTGTAGTGTGTTGTATTGTATTGTATTGTATGGGATTGTATTGTGTTGTAGTGTATTGTATTGTGTTGTATTGTCCTGTATGGTATTGTATTGTATTGTATTGTATTGTAATGTATGGTGTTGTATTATATGTTATTGTATTTTATTGTATTTTGTTGTATGGTATTGTATTACATTGCATTGTGTTGCGTTGTGTTGTATTGTGTTGTATTTTGTTGTATTGTGGTGTATTGTGTTGTATTGTGTTGTATTGTGTTGTCCTGTATTTTAGGATATTGTAGTGTATTTCTATGGCATTGTATTGTCGAAGCCAAAACCTTTTCAGGGTTACCTGCGGCCTACCTACATGCCGCATAGCCACACAGCCACATATCCACACAGTCACATAGTCACACAGCCACACCGCCACATGCCGCACAGCCACATATGCACATGCCGGGCAGTCACATAGCCACACAGCCACATGTCGCACAGCCACACAGCCACACAGCCACACAGCCACACAGCCACATGCCGCACAGCCCACATAGCCCACACAGCCGCACAGCCACCACAGCCACCCACAGCCCACACAGCTGCACACAAGGGATACAGTTGCTTCGAGCCTAGCAAAATTGAAAAAACGAGGTCGCAGGGGGAAGATCTCCAGGCCTTTAAATTAGTGTTTTCTAGTATGTTTGTTTCACGTGTTTTGTCGTGCGGATTTAATCAAAATTGCAAACGAATGTTTCCCACCATGGGAACGTGGTAGCTACGCACACTATTCACGTGTTTAACGATGACTATTACGTCACATTGCTATTTGTTATGTGCTTTATGGTGTTTAGTGCGTCCTAGACGCTTCTTCTCACGTGTTATAATATTTTTGTTGTTAAAGATTCAAAGCCATTGTAAAACATGTGAAAATGTGACAAACGCAAGCGAACAATAGGTCGGCATAATGCGAGACACACAGTAAAACGCGTGAGAATGCAACCGAAGCAAGGCGATAAAAGGGGAACTGGATGCAAGAACCACTGTACAATATGTGAAAAGGCGACAAATACAAGGGTGCAGTACGGAGGTATGATGCAAGAAACAATGCAAACACGTGAAACTATGACGAATGCAAGGGTCAAGAAGAGGATAAGATGCAATACACATTGTAAAACGTGTGAAAGGCGACGGATGCAAGGGGACAGGGGGGACAAAATGCAAGAAACACTGTAAAAAACACGAAAAGGCGACACGTCCAACGGGATATGAATTTGATAGAATTCTAGGAACATCATAAAGCACCTGAAAAGGTGACAACCGCAACAGTTAAGAGGGTGACCAGATGTATAAAATACTGACAAATACTTCAAAAGGCGACACATCTAAGGGGATGCGAGGTTGACATGATGTAAGAGACACGGTCAAACACGTGAACAAATGTCAAACACAGGGACAAGAGTGGGACACCCTGCTCCACCGCTATGCATGCTGCCTGGATACATGCTGCCTCGATGTATGTTGCCTAGATGCAACGTTGCCCTTTATAAGTAGTTTATACCCGCGTGCGCGGTGTCACTTGGTATTTTCTTGTATTGTCTTGTATTGTATTATTGTATGGTGTTGTGTTGCATTGCAGTTTTATGTAT
>DTVI01000135.1 GCA_012963655.1 Sulfurimonas sp. | reverse complement strand
GCTAGTTCCCACATCTTAACTTTTTCAAATTTCTTTCCAGTAGGAGCCATTTTGAAAACTTGACCTTTTGGAGTTGCACCTGATTCTTGACCACCAGTATTTGCATAAACTTCATTATCAAAACAAATTGTAGTGATATTTTCTTGTCTAAAGAAAGATTGAAGTGTATAGTCAAGACCGATATCAACAGTAGCACCATCTCCAGCTAGAACCATAACATCTTTTTCTTTATCTGGAAATCTCCAGTCTAGAACACGCTTGATACCAGTTGCTACAGCATTTTGGTTACCAAAAAGTGAGTGAACAGTATGAAGTGCGATGTGTGGGAACATCAATGACGTACAACCAGTTGAGTTCACAATGATTGTTTCTTCTGGTCTTGGAAGTGCAGCAAGTACATATCTAAGTGCAGCAGATTCAGGACAACCAGCACATAAAGAGTGCTCTTCTAAGATCTCTTTAGTGTCTGGAAGTTCTTTAATACCACGAAGCTTATCTTGGTTCTGAGCCCATGTAGCATTTTCTTCAAGATCAATGATCTCTTTTGGCATAATGTCACGAAATTCCGGGTTGATTTTATATATATCAATTGCCATAATTAATTCCTTTTTGTCCGTTAATGTGTTCAAACACTTCTTTAAGGATTGCTTCAGATGGTAAACTCATACCACCAGCAACTCTAGGTCCACCAATAATGTGAGCGTCATGCTTCTTATAAAGTGCAGTTTTAACTTCTTTTTCTAACCAACCAACAACGTTGAATTCAGGTACGAAAACAGTTTTAACACCATCTAGTGCTGCAATAAGTTCTTCAGTTGGGAAAGGACGAATAGTTCTAAGTTTAATAACCTTAGTTTTAACGCCTTCTTTTTCTAAATCTCTTTGTGCTTCTTTAGCTTGGTGAGAAGCTGTTCCACAAGTAACAAATGCAATTTCAGCGTCAAGATCGCCAGTTACATGAACAAGACCGTTAAGGAAATGCTCAGCGTAAGGACGTGAACGCTCAACTGCAGATCTTACTTCAAACTGCCATGAAGCATGAGTTGCGTAAGAGATGTAGTTTGATTTCATTACAAATGGATCTCTTAAGAAACGTCCAGGAGGAGTTTCAGAATCAATTGGAGGTAATGGAGATTTGTATGGCTCGTAAGGCATAAGTGCGATATCATCAGCTGGTAACATTACTGATTCACGTGTATGTGAAACAAAGAAACCATCAACAACTGTAACAATTGGAACATGAACATCAGGCTTTTCAGCAACGATGAATGCAGCAATTGACATGTCAAATAATTCTTGAACGTTTTCAGCGTACCAAATTTGACAACCAGTTTCTAACATATAAGTTACTTCAAGGTTATCCGGCTGAATTGTAAGTGGTGAGTTAATACCACGAGCCATAAGGATAAGTTGAACAGGAATTCTAGTACCTGACCATTGTGCAAAGTTTTCCATAGCACGTAATGTACCTGGACCTGAAGTAGTTGTAATTGTTCTTGCACCAGCCATACCACAGCCAGCAACTTCAGACATTACACCAAATTCATTTTCACCACGGAAATAAACACCAACATAACCTTCAGCCCATAGCTCACCGATAAGGTGTGCAGCTTCTGATTGTGGTGTAATTGGGTAAGATACAGATGCATCTACTGTACATCTTTTAACTGCTTCTTTAAGAACTTCTGAACCAGTCATGAAGTGTTTTTCTCTTGGAGCTTCGAAAAGCAGGTGATCTGCTGTAACTAATTTTTGTCCAGACCAGTTATGTGTGTCTGTCATATCTTTAATTGATGCCATTTAGTTCTCCCTTTCTTATAATTTCAACTCAGCTTTAACTTCTCTAGCGATCTTGATAAATTTCTCAAGTTCTGAAGAATGCTGATCTCTTAATGTAGCCATAGCATCTTCATGCCCTGACAAACCACAAATTGCGATTGTATAACAATCTGTTTCACATCTAACCATCTTAAGTGCAACGTTTGCATAATGACAATGAACACCGATAAAAATCGCTGCTTTAATGTTGTTATGCCAAATCGTTAAGTTAGGGTG
>DTVI01000134.1 GCA_012963655.1 Sulfurimonas sp. | reverse complement strand
AAATCTTGCTCTCCAATACTTGTATGCAAAATGTATAGTAGCATCTGATGCTAAGCCTAAGGATATAGTCATAGCAATTAACACTTCTAGAGTAGTGGAAGGTGAAATATATACATACCAAACGCGAACCAAGCCATAGGAATAGTGCTCGCCAAGAAAGCCACAATAACCATATAAATATTTCTAAAAATAAATCCCATAAAAAAGGCAATTATTAATACTGCTGTAGCAACGGTAAGAAGTAAGACCTTAGAGTTTTTCATCTTTACAATAGAAACTAAGGTGTCTACATCATTAAAATAAACATCCATAAGCGTATAAGCACTTAGATACTTAACTATGCTTGACTTGTCCTTTGAACCCTTTGATAAGATAATTGTAATTGGTAGAGAGTGTTATTTAACAAGACTTGTGTCTAAACCATACATTTGTATAAAGAAAAGTGCTTCTTGTAAGGACTGATCATTTATAGGTAAATTCGACTTCTTAATGTCTAAAAGTTTGTCCACTGTTGTTGCAATGGATTCTATATTTTCAATCCCATCAAAGTTTCTTTTTAAGACATGTTCTAAACGATAAAGATCTTCAATAGTCTTTGTATTGAGTTCTTCATAAGCTACTTCAAAACTAATTACATTATGAGAATTTGTATTTGAGATAAAACGACTAGGATTAGTTAAAAAGGCAAAAGCCACAAAAGCGATCACCCCTAAAGATATACCAATAAAACTATATAAATAAATTTGTTATTTGGTATTTATTAATATAATGTAATAGCGTAAGGAACCTTTGGATGATGAACTTGAAAAAATGAAAGCATAGCAGGAAGTAAGGTGATATTTAAAAGATAAGCAATACTAGAAGCAAAAATAGCACTTAAACAAAGTACCTTAATAACATCAGAGTCGATTAGAAGTAAGGGAGCTAAACCAACAACCGTAATAGTTGTTGTCCAAAAAGATGGTTTAATATTTCTATCAATAGACTTAAGACGGGCCTGAGAAACATGCCATCTATAATAAAAATATAAATAATCCAATAAAGAGATACTAACAATAACTAAGGACATAGCAATATGAACAGCAACAGAAGGCAAAAGGATTTGAACAAAAACAATAGAAAAAATCAAAGTCAAACCAATAATAGATACAGCCGTGATAGACGCAGCATATGACTTAAATACTAGCTTAAAAAGTATCATTATTATTAAGGCAGATAAGCCTACAAAGAGTAAATACTCCCATTTATCATCACTACTACTAATTTGCTCTACATCTATAGAATAGTCTTTACTAAGAGATGCTAGCTCAAAGCTTTCTTTAGTAAATACATAAAGAATAAGGTTTTTATTTTCATAATGTACATAAGCATTATAAAGTTGTGGAAAGTCCTTAATAAATTCTACAAGCTCAACATTTTTCAAACTATCTGTTTCTATCACCTTAATTAATGATGACTCATCTGAATCCTTATGATTATAAAAATGTTTTTGAGAAAGTAAAGAAGAAACATACGAAACCTCTTTTAAAGATATTAATCTTGCTTCTAGTTCTTTAAGTTCTTGAACACTAGAAACATCAAAACCTGCAGTATGTAAACTTATTTTAGTTACATACTGAGATTCTAGATTTTTATCTTTGGTACGCTCAAGTTCTATAGAGTCTTGTAACCAAATTCTTTCATCAGAGCTAAAAAGACTTGGATTAATAGAGATAAAGGCAAATAGACCAAGTAAAAATATAAATAAAATTACAAATATGCGATAGTTTTTTAAAAAAGTAATATAAGGACTAAGGTTTTGCATATCGTAATACATTATTGTTCTCCTTTTTTTGCTTTAACTATAAAAAGATATGGTCGTTTATAAATATCAAGTTTTTTTTGCAACCTTTAAAATTTCGTCCATTTCTTCTTGTATATGCTTTGGAATCATTTTTAAGCCTTGTATTTCTTCTTTTTTAATCATAATTTTCTTCATCTTTTCTACAGGACTATCTGAATTATAAATCTCAGCTATCAAAGTCTTTGTATGGAAACGTTCAAGTTCATAAAAGAA
>DTVI01000133.1 GCA_012963655.1 Sulfurimonas sp. | reverse complement strand
AGCAAAAAGGATAAATAATCTAGCAGTATCTGCCCCATACTTTTCTACCAATGCGTCAGGATCAACCGTATTACCCTTAGACTTAGACATTTTAGCCCCGTCCTTAAGCACCATACCTTGAGTAAGAAGATGATTAAAAGGCTCATCCTGATTTACATATCCCAAATCACGCATTACCTTAGTAAAGAAACGTGCATATAAAAGATGAAGAATTGCATGTTCAATCCCACCAATATAATGATCAACACCCATCCAATAATCTAACTCTTTAGAATCAAAAGCCTTATCTTCCCAAATAGCTGGAGAAGCTGTATATCTTAAAAAGTACCACGAAGACTGAACAAAGGTATCCATGGTATCAGTTTCTCTAATTGCGTCTTTTCCACATTGAGAACATTTACAATGTTTCCATGTTGGGTGGTGGTCAAGTGGGTTTCCCTCACCTGTAATTTCTATATCTTCAGGAAGGGCAACAGGAAGGTTTTCTTTTTTCTCCATCACTAAACCACAGTCTTCACAATGGATAAATGGAAGTGGTGCACCCCAGTATCTTTGACGGCTTACACCCCAGTCTTTTAACTTGAAGTTAATTACTTTTTTACCAAGACCATTTGTATCAAAATGGTGCATAATAGTGCCCTGAGATTTTTTTGAAGCTAGGCCATCAAACTCACCTGAATCAAATAAAATTCCTGTTTCAGTGAAAGCCTTACCTTCTGGTAATTCTCCAGACTTAGGCTTGATAACGGCCTTAATTTCTAAGTTATACTTTTTCGCAAAATCATAATCTCTATCATCATGAGCAGGAACAGCCATAACCGCCCCTGAACCATAATCCATAAGTACAAAGTTAGCTATCCAAACTGGTATAGACTTACCTGTTAAAGGATGAACAACAGAAATATCCAAAGATATACCTGCCTTTTCTTTTTGTCTATCAATAGAAGAAGCATTTTTCATAGCTTTAATCGCCGTAGTAGCAACATCACAAAGAAGTCCATTCTCAAGCATATATGTCACAATATCATGTTCAGGTGCTAAGGCACAGTACGACACACCATAAATCGTATCAGGACGTGTAGTAAAAACATCAAATTTTTCAAACTGATTATTTAACTTAGTCTTTGAAGCCTCATCAAACTGTAAATCAAATTCTAAACCTGTAGACTTACCAATCCAATTTTCTTGCATAGTAAGAACCTGCTTAGGCCAACCACCCTCAAGCTTTTTTAAATCACTTAGTAATTCATCTGTATAATCTGTTATCTTGAAGTAATACTGGTTCATCTCTTTTTTAACAACAGGTGTATCACATCTCCAACAACAACCATCTACCACTTGTTCATTTGCAAGTACAGTTTGATCATTTTCACACCAGTTTAAAAGACCTGTCTTAGAGTACATTAAACCTTTTTCATACATATCAATGATAAAACCTTGCTCAAACTTTGTATACAATTCATCAGAGGTAGCAAACTCTCTTTTTTTAGAAAATGAAAGTCCTAAACGTGCTAATTCTGCACGCATATAGTCTATGTTGTCATAAGTCCATTTTTTAGGATGAGCACCATTTTTAATGGCTGCATTTTCAGCTGGCATACCAAAACTATCCCATCCAATAGGATGTAAAACATTTTTACCTTCTTGACGATAACGTCTAGCAAAGGCATCACCAATAGTATAATTACGAACATGACCCATATGTAAACGTCCGCTTGGAAAAGGGAACATTGATAAGATATATTTCTTATCTAAACTATAATCTTCTGTTGGTTCAAAACTCTCGTTTTCTTCCCAAAACTTCTGCCATTTACTTTCTACTTCACTTGCTATATATTCCACTGTACAGTTCCAATCTTTAATCAATAATACTAAAAAGTAAGTCTTACTTCTTAGTATTAGCGATTTAGAGGTAAATGAGACGGCTATGCCTAAGCGTAAAAACGTGCGCTACGCTAATGTAGAAGAATAAAAAGTATTCACCCTCTTTCTCTTCCCCATCAACACATTCACACATTTACTTTTTTAATATTCTTCTCTTTGTCTAGAACTCTCAACAAGAACA
>DTVI01000132.1 GCA_012963655.1 Sulfurimonas sp. | reverse complement strand
CATCGTCGTCAAGAAACCCTGGGGCAAAAATCATGATTAAGATTGGAGCCGCAATCACCCCGGCAGTAGTAATAGCAAAAAGTATTAGTCCCAGCGTGCCCGCTACCCGGTCTATAAATTCCTTAGTCTCCTCCGAACTCCGCGTTGTTCGATACTCGGAAATGATGGGCACGAAAGCCGCCGAAAAGGCGCCCTCCGCAAAAAAGCGCCTTAACAAATTAGGGATTTTGAATGCCACGAAGAACGCGTCCATAAGCGCGCCAGCACCAAACCAGCGAGAAAAACCGATATCTCTCGCGAGCCCAGTTATACGGGATAGCAATGTCATCGTACTCACGACGGAGGTGTGCCGGATCAAACTCCTGGATTCATTAATCCTCTTTTGACCTTCGTCTGATGCGGTCATAACCTTCCCCGCCGGGCAAGTTTCCGGATCTGCTTCAATTTTAACTACTCCCACTCAAGCCACCCCAACTTGACTTGCGCCGGGGGGCTCCCAATAATACCGCCCTTTTCCGAGCCCGCCCCCAAGCTTTTTGATAACCGCGGCTCGATTAATAGGAAGTTATGGCTAATATTCAGTCAGCAAAGAAGCGTGCGCGGCAAAGCCTGAAGAGGCGATTACACAACATGATGCTTCGCTCGCGCCTGCGTACCGTGCTGCGAAACGTTCTCGGAGCAATTCAGAAAGGTGACCGCGACGCCGCAAATGCCAGCTACAAGGTTGCGGTGCCACAAATTGATAAAATGGTGACGAAGGGAATCACCGGTAAAAATCGCGCCGCCAGATACAAAAGCCGCCTGAACACCAAAATCCGCGAACTCTCGAAAACTTAACCTTTTGAGAAATAAAGAAATTATTCTTTTAAGCTGTTTTAGCTTGGGACTCTAGGTAACTCATAATCTCTTGGGCCAACAAATCAGTACCCTCTCCGGTCACCGCACTGATACCAAACGCGAGATCATTCCAGCCCAAAGCCCGTATTACCGCATTAATCTTAGAATCCCAGTCTGACTGTGGTAGCAAATCTAACTTATTTAACACTAGCCAACGCACCTGGCCTGCAAGGCTATCTGAGTAACACGCCAGCTCCGACTCAATGACTCGGACGGCTTGGACCGAGTCCTCCACACTGCCCTCCCCTCCGACATCAACAATATGCACTAGCAAACGTGTTCGCTGCAGATGTCTTAAAAAGCGGATGCCCAAACCAGCGCCTTCCGCAGCCCCTTTAATCAAGCCTGGGATATCTGCAACTACAAAACTGCGGTCCGCTTCAACACTAACGACACCTAGGCTCGGGTGCAGCGTTGTAAAGGGATAATCAGCAACCTTAGGACGGGCGGCAGAGAGAGTCCGAACCAGTGTCGACTTACCTGCGTTTGGTAACCCCACTAAACCAACATCTGCCAGAAGTTTTAGCTCCAGCCCAAGGTAGCGTTTCTCTCCTAGATCTCCCGGCGTCGACTTTCGCGGCGCACGATTAACACTACTTTTAAAGCGACTATTACCGGCCCCACCACGGCCACCTTGTGCAACTCTCAGCGTCTGACCTTCATCAGAAAGATCCCCAAGAATCTCCTCCGTATCTATATCAGAAACCACTGTTCCTTTGGGCACTGAAATGTACAAGTCTTCACCAGATGCCCCGGTCCGCTCCTTTCCGGCCCCACCACGGCCAGCTTTAGCCCGGTACCGGCGCTCCACTCGAAAATCAGCCAGCGTACTAGTATCCTCACGTGCAATGAGGAAGACGCTCCCCCCGTGACCGCCATGCCCGCCGTCCGGCCCTCCTCGCGGGACAAATTTTTCCCGTCGAAAGCTGACACAGCCATCACCACCTCGGCCCGCTTCCACCTTAACAGTAGCCTCATCAACGAATTTCATCGGTTTATTCTAGGCTAGTAATCCCGCTCCCAGAAGATACAAAAAAGGCCCTCAAGCGGGGCCTTTTTTCCATACGTCAAGTCCCGCTACTCTGGCGTGACGCTAATGTATCTCCTGCTCTTGGGACCCTTGATTTGAAACACTACCTTGCCAGCCGCCGTAGCGAAAATGGTATGGTCCTT
>DTVI01000131.1 GCA_012963655.1 Sulfurimonas sp. | reverse complement strand
TAAAGGAGTAAAACTGCTACCTGAAGTATCGTAAGAAGGTGAAATAAGAAAACTTAGTTTACTGGTCTTGAAAATGGGTTACATTATAAGGGAAGGTGTATCTGGTACTTTTGCAGGTAATGGATGTAAACTCAATTAATATATGTAGTTAAGTTCAACGACTAGACAAAAATCTCAATTTCCAGTTGTACTTAATGGGGATACAGCTTAAATTTCATCGTGCAGCGATAAAATTAAAGTAATGTCCCCGTATCCAAGCTCAGTACTACATTGGATCAGAAACTTCATATCAATACTATCCCTTCACAAATATTAGAAAACAAATTAAAGCAAACTCTAAAATATTTTTCGATATAATCCCACTCCTTAATCAAATTTCTTATAGGCAATCTATCCAGATTTCCGATTTGAAACTTGCAAAAGGGACAAATATATTATGGACTTAAGACAGTTAGAGGCTTGCAAGAGCTTAATTGGTGAAAACCGCTCAACCGAAGTTTACGTCTGGAAAGGAGAATACACATGACAAAAACACAAAAAGCTGAAATTGTTGAATCACTTACTGGCTCTTTTACAGATACTGCTGCGGTAGTTATTTGTGATTATAGAGGTCTTACTTGTGTCGAGCTAGAATCACTTCGTGAATCTGCTGCTGCAAAAGGCACTTCTGTTCAAGTTGTTAAAAACTCTTTAGCAACTATCGCACTTAAAGCTGCGGGAAAAGAAGGCGTTGAACTAAACAATACAAACATTTTCTTATGGTCTGATGACGTTATCTCTGCATCTAAAGTTGCAGCAGATTTCGCTAAAAGCAATGATAAACTTGTACTTAAAGCAGGTTACCTTGATGGTGAAGTTGCTGATATTGAAAAAATTCAAGCGTTTGCAAAACTTCCAGGTCGCGAAGAGCTACTTGGTATGCTTGCTGCTACATGGATGGCTCCAGTTGCGAATTTCACAATTGGCCTAGATGCGCTTAGACAAAAGAAAGAAGAAGAAAGTGCATAAGCACTAAATTCTTTTTACTGATGGGATGCATTTAGGCATCGTTAAGAGCTGTGTGATTATCACACAGAATACATAATGGAGAAAATATATTATGGCTGTTACTAAAGAAGATGTATTAGAATTTATCTCAGGACTTTCTGTTTTAGAACTTTCTGAGCTTGTTAAAGAATTTGAAGAAAAATTTGGTGTATCTGCACAACCTGTTGCTGTTGCTGGTGGCGCTGCTGCTGGCGAAGCTGCTGAAGAAAAAACTGAGTTTGATGTAATCGTTACATCTGCTGGTGAGAAGAAAATTGCTGTTATTAAGGCAATTCGTGCTCTTACTGGTCTTGGTCTTAAAGAAGCAAAAACTGCTGCTGAAGATTTACCATCTACTGTTAAAGAAGGTGTTTCTAAAGAAGATGCTGAAGCTGCAAAAGCTGAACTTGAAGCTGCTGGTGCTACAGTAGAAGTTAAGTAATTTTTACTTAACACTTCAAACTTTTTAAACGAAGACTTACGATATCTCACGTTAAAAAAACCTTCTTTCGGAAGGTTTTTAGTGAGTAAAGTCTATTAAATGAAGGATTACGTCCTTCGACCTTGAGGGATATTTGACGTTTAGTCAAATATCCCTTTTTGCGTACAAGCCACTAACATTTTTTACCTGTGGACTATTTCAGGGACGCCTGATTCTATTCATCCAAACTTGGATATAACTATTTTCATTTTATATTATTACTTTTACAAATTTAATGACTAAAATATGGCATTTTGCACTATTTTTACTTATGAATATAGTTATATCCAAGTGGATGGATACAAGAAATATTTTCAAGACGTTTGAAAATATTTTTCACTTTAAATGCCCCTGTACACGGCTACAGACATTTACTAAACAACAAATAAAATTATAGAGGTTATTTATGCTAAACAGCTTATATTCTGGTAATCGTTTACGTGTTGATTTTGCTAAGACAGCTCAGCAAATTGAAATACCTAACTTGCTTCAACTTCAACAAAGTTCTTATGATAAATTTCTTCATACTTAATCGTTCGCCAGAATCTTTCGATACAAATATTATC
>DTVI01000130.1 GCA_012963655.1 Sulfurimonas sp. | reverse complement strand
TCAATCGCGCGCTCTGTGGGCACATGCACCGCTTTCACTCGGCCTTCAAAAGTCGCGTTGTGGGTCATCACAAACTCCGTGTTCACGACATAACAAACGGTAGCCATGTCGTAAACCACAGGAGCATCTTGGCGGCGGGCTATGGCTGACTGCGGCGGGTTAACCAGCCCGACCGTTCCGTCTGGGTTGGTTTTCACCATATTGAAGTACGGGTTACGATGAGCATCGGTGACGGTAATCACCATGTCAACATCGCCTTTTTCGTATTCGTCCAGACAGGTTTCAATATCTAGCGCCAATCGTAAGGGTGCCGTGGTAGGTACTGAGACCATCACATCTGGCAATGAACCCGTCGTTTCACACAAGTAATTGAGGGCATGGTGCCATGCCAACCATTCAGGACTGTGGTCCCGCGCCAGATCTGCTGGCCGAATAAACGGCACTTCTGCACCATGATTACGCGCCACATCCGCAATCTCATCTGAATCCGTGGATACGAAAACCCGGTCAATCCGCTTAACGACGAGTGCATGCTCAATAGACCACACGATTAATGGCTTGCCACACAAGGGGCGAATGTTTTTGCCAGGCAGACCTTTAGAGCCGCCTCGGGCAAAGATAAAAGCGACGGTTTTCATAGGTTAACGTTGCTTGTTTGTGCCTTCGTTGTTACTGGCACCTGCCTGCCAGACGCTGCCGAGATTCGTACCGCTTCAATAATTTCTAACACTTTTAAACCATCCTCACCGGTAATCAACGGTGTTTTGTGCTCTGATACACACTCTATAAAATTTTGCCACTCAGCTAGGTAGCTGTCATCAAGTTGTTGTGGGTGGATAAATAGCTCTCGCCACTCTTTTACACCTGCTTCATACAGTGCCACCTCACCCGTTAAGCCGTTCCAGCGCAGACTGCCTTTTTCGCCAATGGCGGTACAAAGCCGCGTGGTGTCGTGGCGCATAAAGTCAAGATTGACCGCACCGATTAGCCGATGTCCATCGACTGCTGGCACAAAGCCCAATGTCAGGTGAGCGGTATCTTCAACATCAAGCTCTAGATCACTTTGATGACTAAGGGTGGCTTTTACCCAGTCGACTTCTCCAAAGATCCAGCGCAGATAATCAAGTTCGTGGCTGAGTTCTAACAAAGCGCCACCACCCAGTTCACGTTGTGCCGATACACCTTGCCGGTAATCGCGAGCTGGGCGCCAGGAAGGTAAATACTGACCAATCTCGCAACGTACCGATAAAACTTTGCCTATTATGACACCCTCACCCAATAGATCGCGAAAGCGCTGGAGTGATGGCAAGAACCGAAGGTTGTAGCCGGTTAGCAAAACCGTGCCCTGCTTTTGGCAGGTTTCAAGCAATTGCGTAACGCCATCCAGCGAGGCCGATATGGGTTTCTCGATAAGAAGATGCACCCCTACGTCGGCCAATGCCTGTGCGGTAGCGATGTGAAATGGTGCCGGGGTGGCGATAACCCCAATCTGCGGCGCAAAGGCGATGGCTTCTTCAATACTGGGAAAACAGCCATTTGAGAACTCCGGTATTTCGCTTGTAGCCTGATGTCGCAATACCCGGATATCCGCATTAGGCAGAAGCTCTCTTGCCAAACGCAGATGACGCTTGCCAATGCTGCCAAGACCTACGATGAGGATGCGGTTAATCAAGATCAACCTCACCGGTTTGCTCAGAGCCTAAATGTTGTTCGAGTAATTGAATATCCCATAAGGGCAACTCCACTCCGCCTGAAATAAGCGCCTGTCGGGCTTGCTTCAAACCATTGCCAACAAAGTTAAACAAATGTGCTGTTGCCACGGCATCAACACGCGGGTCAGCCAGCCCTGCGGCAAGGTGGGTGGCGTTCCCTACACCACCCGCTAAAATAACCGGTTTGGACATGTTGATAGGTAATAGATCCAGCAAGCCTAAATCGTAGCCTTGCCCAGTACCATCGCGATCCATTGAATTAAGATAGATCTCGCCAATGGCATCTTGAGTCACTTGTTCAATCCAGTTAGTGGCTGTTCCCGGCTGGCAATAACTGCCGCAGTCTGACCAGACTTGATAGGTG
>DTVI01000129.1 GCA_012963655.1 Sulfurimonas sp. | reverse complement strand
TCTTCTTCAACGAGCTGTGTTTTTCTCTCACTCATATAAAGTTTATACATAAGTTTCCATCCTTTTTATATGCCACACTATGCTTTGCCACATCATATTTGTCTTGATTATCTTCTCTAAAATGTGCACCACGGCTTTCTTTTCTTTGTATTGCAGATAAGAGCAATATCTCACTTAACTCTAAAATATTACTAAACTCTAGATATTCTATTAGGTTTGTATTATAAATTTTAGATTTATCTTTAAGTCCCATAATAGAAAGCTTATTCTGAGTATCTTGAACCTCATCTAGAAGCTTGCTTAAGTCCACTTCATTACGCTTAATCCCACAGAAAGTATAAAAGGCTTTCCCTAAGTTGTCACGTTTTATATAAAAATTTTCATTACTTTGATAAGAAAGTATTTCTTCAATATTTTCCTTATCTTTTTCAAGCTGTAAAGAACTGACCTGTGTATCAGCATATGCTTTAGAAGCCTTAGCTGCATTTTCTCCTGCAAGTTTTCCAAAAACGATGAGTTCTAAAAGAGAGTTTCCACCTAAACGGTTTGCCCCATGTACCTTTTGATTTGCACCTTCGCCTATGGCATAAAGACCTTCTATATTACTCATACAGTTTTCATCAACATCAATCCCACCCATTGTATAATGGGCGACAGGCTTAATTGATACCAAGTCTACTACAGGGTCAACCCCTTCATAAGCAATAGCAAGTTTTCTTTCCTGAGGAAGTTCTTTGTCTATAAAGCCTTCTCCTAAATGACGGATATCAAGATATACCTCACCCGTTTTTTCAATTTCTTCAGATATAGCACGGGCAAGCACATCTCTAGGGGCTAATTCTTTAGTAAAACGCTCTTTATCAGCATTAAGAAGATATCCCCCTGCGCCACGTGCAGATTCTGATATTAAAATAGCTGAATTTTTAAGTCCAGTTGGATGAAACTGAACAAACTCTAAGTCACTTAGTTTTGCTCCTGCTCGTAAGGCCGCAGCTAGTCCATCACCTGTTGACGAGCTTGAGTTAGTTGAAAAACCACGAAAAACTTGTGAATATCCACCTGTAGCTAAGATAACTGTCTTAGCTCTTATCTCTTTTAACTCACCACTTTTAATATCTAAAAAAACAGCTCCATGAACCTTTTCATCTTCCACAATAAGATTAATTAAGAAGTATTCATTAATGAAGTCTATACCTTTCTTACATGCCTCATCATAAAGACTATGCAGTATCTTTAAACCGGTATAGTCTTGCGCATAACAAGCACGAACCCCTGAGGCTCCCCCAAGCTGTCTTTGCGCAATCTTACTGTCTTTTGTTCGTGAAAAAGGTAGACCTATTCTATCAAGCCATTGTATAGATGCTATAGCTTCTTCACATAATTTTTTAACAGAAGCTTCTAATGCAAGGCCTTGAGCAGATTTTAATGTATCAGCTATATGGGCTTCAATACTATCTTCTCCTACATTAGCCATAGCCGCGTTAATTCCACCTTGAGCCATGGACGTTTGTGAACGCGTTGGAAAAGATTTTCCTATCACTTGAACACTAGAACCTGAATCTTTCGCAGAAATAGCAGCAACCAAGCCTGCTCCCCCTGAACCAATTATTAAAATATCTGTCATATATACTTCTTTATATTTTCTAGGCCTATTTTACACTAATGCTACTAAAAATAAGCATTTAGCTTTAAGGCATTTTTTTATTTAAGAACTTTTTTTACACTAGTTTTTTTATAAATAATATCAGCATAGTGTTGAATGGCACTAACATAACGCACAGGTTCAGATCCACGAGCGTAACCATACTTGAGCTGTTTATAATACTTCTTCTGAGAAAGAAGGGGTAAAACCGTTTTAATATCCTTCCACAAGTAAGGATCTTTATTTAAACGTCTCGCTAAGGTTTGTGCGTCATGCATATGCCCCATACCAACATTATATGCGGCTAAGGCAAACATAATTCTATTGCTACCCTTAATCTCATCCCCAAAACGTTTTTCAAGCTCAGATATATATTTTGCCCCGCCAAATATACTTTCTTTGGGATTTAAACGATTCTTAACACCCAAAGATGCAGCTGTCTTACGCGTTAACATCATCATACCTCGAACCCCTGTATGACTTTTAGCCTTAGCATTCCAATGTGACTCTTGATAAGATTGTGCTGCTAAAAGTATCCATGCAATATCATACTTTTCAGAGGCTTTCTTAAAATATTTTTCATATTTAGGTAAACGTGTTTCCATACGCTTATGAAAAACCTTCGTGTCATAATAATCAAAAATGTTAAGATATGAATAATAAAAATCACGTAGTTCTGCCATCTTACCTGTTTGCTCACACCTGTTTATCCATTCATACAAATCATCCTTAAGTGAGCTATCTTCTCCTTGAACAATCCAGGCTAAATGCTTACGTTCACTAAGAGAAAAGGCCATAGATAATTCAGGGTAATAACGTTGATTAATAGAAAAAATATTAGAATCCGCCACAGTACAATCAATCTTCTTTTTCCACACCATTTCTAAAAGACTTTGCGTTGACCTATTTTCATCATATGATATTTTCATATCAGGATACAATTTTTGTAAACTTTCTAAGGTTTCTGCATAAGAAGTATTTTTGCCCACCACAATATTTAAACCAGAAAGATCTTCCATATCTTTTGGAAATATTTTTTTATTTTTCATATCCCTATGGCATATCATTTGTTCTTGAACTAAGAAGTATTTTGGTCCAAAAGTGAAGTCATTTTTACGTTCAGGTGTGATACTCAGTCCTGCCGCAGTAATATCTCCAACACCTTGCTTACTTAGAGTAAGCGCTTCATCAATAGTATTCACTACCCTTATGTTAAGCTCAAGACCCCTGTCTTTGGCATATAAAGCAAGAAGTTCATATTCAAACCCCATTTCACCTTCAGGTCCCATATAATAAACCGTTGGCGAATTTAAAATAAGAACATCAAGACGTTTGTTTTCTTTCATCTTATCCAGATATGTTAATCTGTCCATTTTTTTTAAGGAGAAGGTGTACTCTTTTGCTAACCAACCTAAAAGAAAAAAAGACAAGGCAATAAGCGTAATTTTTAAAATTTTATTCATGCATTAGCTTAACATAAATAAGATTAGCCAATATCTAAAAATCCTAAGAGAAAATGTGATTAAGATAAAATAAAAAATATTAAGTCGAATCAAGCCTGCTGCAAGGGTAATAGGATCACCGATAATAGGGAGAGGGGATAAAAGCAAAGAGAAATAGCCGTACTTATGCGCATAAAAATAGGCTTTTTTTCCAGTTTTAGAGTTTTGTATCTTTGCCTGCATTTTTTGATAAAGAAAGTAACCTAGAACAAAGTTAAATAAAACAGCTAAGCAATTTCCTATAGAAGCATATAATAGTGCCTTTTGAGGGGATATCCCTAATTCAACTGCTGTAACAAGGGCAATTTCTGAAGAAAAAGGGAGAATAGTTGCAGCTAAAAAGCTGGAAAGAAAAAGGCCTAAGGGGCCAAATTCATCTAGATTGATTTAATATTCTCTATAACAGATGAGATAAGCTTAGTACGTGCTTCAGATGATGTCCAGGCGATATGAGGCGTGATATAAAGTCTATCTTGCGCTTTAATCTTTGTAAGAGCATGATCTTTAGCCATTGGTTCTTTTTCTAAAACATCTAAGCCAACAAAAATAGGTTTAGCATCTAAGATATACGAAAGAGCATCTTCGCTCACTATACCACCACGTCCAAGATTAAGTAAGATAGCACCATCTTTCATCATAAGAAGTTCAGAATGTGCAATCAAATCTTTGGTTGCATCATTTAAAGGGGCATGAATAGAAATAACATCAGACTGCTCTAAAATATTTGAGATAGTCTCTTTTGGGTAATCTGCATTATCATTTTTCCCTGAGGTTGAATAATAAGAAACCTCAGCGCCAAAGGCAGTAGCGATTTGAGCCACGCCTCTACCAATATTACCTAAACCAATAATTCCCCATTTTTTACCCTTAAGTTCAAAAAATGGCTTAGCCACATGAGTAAATAGCCCCGACTCAGCCCAAGATCCATCTTTAACAAACTCATCATAATAACGTGAGCTTCCCATTAGGTAAAAAAGCATAGAAAAAGTATGTTGAATAACAGAATTAGTTGAGTACCCTGCCACATTTTTTACAACAATGTTTTTTTCTTTTGCAGCGTCTAGATCAACATTATTCATACCAGTAGCGGCTATACAAATAAGCTTTAGATTTTCACACTCATTCATCATATCATGCGTAATAACAACCTTGTTTGTCACTATCACATCAGCATCTTTTATGCGTTCTAAGGTTTGATCAGGACTTGTTGTTTTATAATTATTCACCTCACCTAGAACGTCAAAACCACTTAGGTCTGTATCTCCAAAGGTAAGACTATCTAATAAAACTATTTTCATTAAGCGTCCTTGATTTTTGTTACTAAAAGCTTAGCCTTTTCAAGAGCCTTTTCAACCTTATCAAAAACAAGAGCTACTGCCATTCTACGTCCCTTATGAGACTCTGGCTTTCCAAATACTCTTACAAATGAGTTGTCTGAGAAAAGACTATCATCTACATCTACAACAGGTGCATATGAGTCTTTATCAGACTTAAATGCAGCCGAAGCACCATCTCCATAAAAAGTAAAGCCAAGAGGAAGACCTAGAACCGCTCTTAAGTGAAGAGCAAATTCAGACTGAGATTGAGTAATTAGAGTCACCATCCCTGTATCATGAGGGCGTGGGCTCACTTCTGAAAAATAAACATCATCTCCCTTGATAAATAGCTCAACGCCAAAAAGACCTCTACCACCAAGACCATCTGTAACCTTAAGTGCAATCTCTTCAGCTCGTTCTTTTGCAAGAGGAGTCATTTGGGCAGGTTGCCAAGAATAAATATAATCTCCATCTTTTTGCTCATGTCCTATTGGTTCACAAAAAATAGTTTCTTTGCCGTTTCGAACCGTCAGCATAGTAATCTCATAATCAAAGTCTACAAAGGCTTCAACAATTAATTCACTTGCGTCACCACGAGCTTCTTTTGCTGTTTCCCATGAAGAATCTAAGTCCGCCGCAGACTTCATAACACTTTGACCATGACCTGAAGATGACATAACAGGCTTAACCACACAAGGGTATCCCATTTCACTTCCAGCTACTTCCATTTGCTCTCGCGTGGTTACAAACTTATAAGGACCTGTCTTAAGCCCAAGTTCTTCAGCTGCAAATTCACGAATATTTTTGCGGTTCATTGTTTTATTAACAGCCTCCGCATTAGGGATAACATTAAAGCCTTCTGCTTCTGCTTTAAAAAGTGCAGAAATACTAATAGCCTCTACCTCAGGAAGAATATAATCAGGCTTTTCTTTACGAATAATTTCTAAGATAGCATCTTCATCTTGCATATTTACTACATGATGTGAGGTCGCAACAAGATGAGCAGGTGCACCTTCATACTTATCAACCGCAACCACTTCAAGACCAAGTCTTTGGGCTTCAATAGCTACTTCTTTTCCTAACTCTCCTGAGCCTAATAACATTACTTTTTTACTATTGCTTTTTAATGGTGCGCTAAATTTCATATTTAATTTCCTATTAATCTGTATTTACTCATAAAAAAGCTCACTATTTTGTGAGGTATTATGTATACAAGTTTTTCTTGCCGTATCTTAGCTAAAACAAGCTTATGAAATTTCTCACATTTTTGCTTTTTATACGACTAGGCTTGTTTACTAAAAATACGTCTGTAGATACCTATAATGGTCTTAATTTTTAAATTCTCAAAGAAATAAAAGCAAGTCCAAAAGTGCTATCTAAGACAGACTAACTTACACTTTATTTATCATTCTTCTGCCTCAAAAGAGACATAGCCTATCCTCTTAGGAGTGCGATTATGCATTCTTTTTAGTCCTTTGCCTTTAAGAAACTTTATAAGGCTTCCCTTCCTAAACGAATATATCCATCTAAGACCTTTGAATTGCGTCTTATCTTTAAAAATAATTCTTGACCTTCATTCCCTCTAAGCAGTTCACGCATAGTATAAAGGTCTAAATCTTTTACGTCTTTCACGCTAAGAATTTCATCCCCTTTTTTGATCCCTTTTATTATGGCTTGCTTATGTGACTTCATACTAAAAACAATAAGCTTTTTATTTCTCACAATAACACGTAAACCCGATTTATCTAAGGCAATAACCTTTGCATAATCTTTATGATGTTGCAGGTACAACATATTAAAAGGAAAATCAAAAACAATGTTATGGCGCTTTAGAAAACCAAGACCTAAGGCATTTTGCCCTGATTCTTGCAAAACAATCTTAGGATATAAGACATTAGCAAAACGTAAGGTACGAAGTCTGTATTCTCTACTTACTGATAAGGAACTTACTGTGACTATATCTTGTTTTTGAAAAGAAAGAATCTGAGATTGCCCTTGTAAAAAGATAAGATTTTCTTTGCGTATACGTCCTGAACTGTTATCCCCCGTGTCAATATCAAAAGCAATTGGCTTACCTTGAAAATTAACCGACACCTGAGGAATACCCCCACGTGACCAAAAGATAGGTGTTCTTGCACTATAAGAGTCCATATAAGGTTCTACTCCAATATAAGCCTTTATCTTTGCCTTATCAAAATCAATTTCCCATCTAAATTGATGTAAAAAAGAGATGCCTAAAATTCCACAAAATTTTTCCCCAGAAAAAGGCCATAAGGATTGCAAGTCAGCAGTGATATAAGGAAATCTATTAGCAACTTGTAAGTTCCCAAGTTTTAAGGGTATGGCCTGAAACATCTTAAGTTCAATTTTTCCATTAGGCGTAATAATGTGCTTGCTTGCAAATTCTATACCTGTACGAGCTTGGGCTTCTTTCAAACTCAAAGATTTACCTAAAAGACCTCTAAAGCTTTTATCCAAGACTACAAAAGAAGCCCCCGTATCAAACAAAAATTTACATTCTTTTCCATCAAGATTTACAGGGAGGAATAAACCTGAACTACGGGGGTTAAAAGAGGCTTCATAAAGAGGTTTTTCTTGAGCACTTAGAGATAAGAAAAAAAGAAGAAAGAAGAAACTATATCTTCTTAACATCTATTTTCTTTAAAGGGAGACTTTCACTAGATGATTTTTCATGAAATAACATTGAAAAACCTTGGTATAAGAACAAGCCTGAAGCCAACAACATTAAAACAATTATAATTTTTCTTTTTAAGGGCATTTTATTTACTTTTTTAATCATTTTAGCATGAGTAATCTTAAGTATTTTATATTATTTTCACTAAAAGAGCTAAAGTAGCTTGTATCAATCTACTTAAACTAAAAATGCTTGATGATTCTAGTGCTGGGCCTTAACAAAAAGATTATAATGTCCTTCTTGCTGTAATAAATGTTCAGGCGATCCTTCTTCAACAATCTTACCCTCTTTCATAACGTAAATATAATCAGAATTTTGAACCGTGGATAAGCGGTGCGCTATTGTAATGATGGTACGTTCTTTTAAAAAGTTCTCTAAGGCCTTAAACAAATCACTTTCTGTATGTACATCAAGGGCAGAGGTAGATTCATCAAAGATAACAATAGAAGGGTTTGACAGTATCATTCGCGCAATGCTTAAGCGTTGTTTTTGTCCCCCTGAAAGGCGCACCCCATTTTTCCCAACTAAGCTATCTAAACCCTTTGGTATATCTTTTACAAATAAAGAAAGTTGGGCGATACGCAGGGCCTCTAAAATCTTTTCATTTGAAAATTCATCTCCCATAGTGAGGTTAAAACGAAGCGTATCATTAAACAAGACAGGCTGTTGTAAGACAACAAAAAGTTTAGATCGTAGTCTTTGTAAACCAATCTCGCTCAAAGAAACCTCATTATAAAAAAGCCTTCCTTCTTTAGGAGGATAAAAACCTGATAGAACCTTAGCTAAGGTTGTTTTTCCACTTCCACTAGGCCCTATTAAAGCGACCTTTGAACCTGCCTTTATATTCATATTAATATTTTTCAATATAGAACTTGTATTTGAATATGAAAAACTTAAGTCTTCCACTCTGATAGACGAACTTTTAGAGGTAAAAGGGTTCACATTAGCATGACTTATACTTTCTTGCTCTAATTCAAAAAGTTTATTTAAACGCTCTAAAGCAGCCTTAGCATTTGAATAAGCATATTGCAAGGATAAGAGGTCTTGAACAGGTGTCATCATAAACCAAAGATAGCCAAAAAGGGCAAACATTAAACCTATACTTAAATCCGAAGACAAAACTAAAACAAGGCCTAAGGCTCTAAAAACCTCAAAAACCGAAAGAAAGAGAGTAAATGAAAATTTTTCCGCCGAAAAAGACTTCTTTCCAAAACGCGCGGTTTCATCCCTTAACTCTTTAGCCTCTTCTATACTTTTAT
>DTVI01000128.1 GCA_012963655.1 Sulfurimonas sp. | reverse complement strand
CTGATAGCGAGGTAAAAAAAGCAGTTCTAAGAAATCGACTGTCAGCAGTGGCTTATCTCTATTCGAGGTTGTCCACGCAGGGAAGGAGGCTGCAATCCGTTGGGCGAATTCCGTGTTATATTCATTTATCAACCCCTCTACCCGACCTAAGACCTGAACAATCACAGGATTGGGCAAAAAATCGCACTGGAAGTTAAGTTGCTCCAGTCCATCCGCCATGAACTCAAGCTTCGAGAGGTACGCCGGATACCCCTTTTTTCTCCAACCCTCCACATCCTGATTTTGTGTCCCCCTCCGATGGCTGTCAGCCAGCCAACTCCTGCTTTCTGTGCTCGCGATTAACTGATTCAACGCAACGAGATCGGCAAATGCCCGGAACGTATCTTTAATGCGCAGGTAGTTTGTAGTATCCCCGCGAAATAGGTGTCTGCGCTGAATGTTTTCAATAATTTTGTGAATGTCAGCCGCATCCAACGACTCGGGAGAATGACAGAGCTGTGCGGTGAGCAGGCGCAGGGCTTCACGCATCGGAACGCAAAAGAGGGTCTCTTTCTTCACATATTCCACCGTCTTGCTCAGATTGGAAGCATCGAGCCCCACCCACCGCTGGAAGAGTTCAAGCCGCTGCCGGTCTTGGGTCAGCCAGATTTCTGTCTGTTTAATCTGGTCCATGACACGTTCCGGATCGCTTCGGATGAGTTGACGACAACCTTTCCATATCTCATCCGGTGGGGTATTGCCGTACTTTTTCCAAATCGTATCCCCGAAGAGTTGAGGGAGGAAGAGATCGTAATCCTTATTATGCTGTGCCAATGAGTACGAAGCCCAGAGAAAGTGGACAAAATCCGCATCCCCTTCCAGCTTCTCCATGAGCGGCAGTGCTGCTCGGACCTTGAGATTCAACGACTGAAACAATCGCGGATATTTCTCGCCCCACGCAATCAGATCTGTATCTTTCTCCATCTGTTGCCACATATCGATGGCTTCCCGCGCAGATAGGTTGGCTCGCAAATCGAGCTCGAGTTGAGTTGAAAGCAGGAGATTCGTCGCTTCAGCGGGCGTCATAAGGCGCGGATAGTTCAGGCGGTATTCCTGAAGTCGTTCAAAAAGCGTCCAGAAATCCTCGCCGTTCAATTGATTGACTGAATGGGTCCAACTGTACCCCGGCTGGGCAAATTCAAGAATCGATTGCGGCGTCATCTCGACGGGTTGACTCCGCACGATGTAGTCAAGAATCTGGAGATTTATCTCGTCCGGTTGTCGGGAAACAATACAGGCACAGCACGCCTCTGGGTTGTCTTTATAACCCTCCAACCTTCGCCGTATCTGCAGGTCGCTCTCGAAAAAGATGACCTCGTATTTTCGGTCAAAGAGTTTCAGAGAATGAAGGTCCGGGAAGATACACGAGGCATCTCGGACGAAGAGCCAGTGACTCGGCAAGGGAATCTGATTTGTCAGATAGTTTTCAATCCATGAAGCGTCAGCCCAATTTTCGCATCTTTCAGTTGGCATGATTTCGATACACCTTCGGCTACTCAATGCAGGGATTTTATTCGACCTTCACTTTCTGAAATTTGACTTCAGTCTTTTTTTGTTGCCTTTCAATGGCGGCATCGATAGCAGATCGCATGGCTAATAGCACCTTACGACAGGCGACGCCAAGGCACCTTGAGGCATCCGGTGACGCCACACGATCTATCACTTCGCCTAGGCCCAGGCAACGTGCTTTCGCTTCATTTTGATTTCCGTTATTCATTTTTTCCTCCAAATCTTAGATGTACCAGGCCTACTGACATCCCCTGTATGCTTATCATTCAACGCTTCTGCCAATTCCGGTACGGTACATGTGGCAGTCCGTTTTCTTGTCCGTGAAGTATTCAGGATGGTGGGAATTTTTATAATGAGAACAGGCGTCATTCCAAAAGTGAGAAGAAAGATACCACACATCGCAAAGGTTAATATCATTGAAACGACACCTTGGGTTACCCATATTACCAATACAGCAAGGACAACCTCAACCACGAAAAGCGATAGAGCAATCACCGAAAGTGTATTAAACATGACTGGCAGTTTAGAAAAATGCTTAGATGTTGAACGCAACGAAAC
>DTVI01000127.1 GCA_012963655.1 Sulfurimonas sp. | reverse complement strand
AATGTAGCTATAGCAGCAGGAATATACTTTAAACAAAATGCTAAGATGAAGAAAATTCTTGTAGGTAAGGATACACGTCGTAGTGGTTATATGATAGAAAATGCTATTGTTTCTGGTCTTACGGCGATTGGTTATGATGTAATAGAGATTGGGCCAATGCCAACGCCTGCGATTGCATTTTTAACAGAAAACATGAGATGTGACGCTGGGATAATGATCTCGGCGTCACATAATCCTTTTGATGATAATGGGATTAAGTTTTTTGATGGGCGGGGTAATAAACTTTCTGAGGATATGGAAGCGCAAATAGAAAAGATTTATCATAATAAGGTTTTAATGACGTCTGCATGTGTAACGGGAAGGGAAATAGGAAAGGCCCAAAGAATTGATGATGTTATTGGTAGATATATTGTTCAGTTAAAAAACTCTTTTCCTAAAGAACTTTCACTTCAGGGTCTTCGTATCGTTTTAGACACGGCAAATGGGGCAGGCTATAAGGTTGGACCAACTGTTCTTGAAGAACTTGGGGCAGAAGTTATTGTTATTCATAATACTCCAGATGGCTTTAATATTAATGAAGGATGTGGTGCCTTACATACTAAGGATCTAGCTAAGGCTGTGGTTAAATACAGAGCAGATATTGGTATTGCCCTTGATGGAGATGCGGATAGACTTGTAATAGTAGATGAAAAAGGTGTGGTAGTTGATGGAGACCAGCTTCTTGGTGCTATGGGTGTTTATCTAAAGCATAGAGACTTACTTAAGGGTGGGGGCATTGTTGCTACAGTTATGAGTAATCTTGGTCTTGAAGAATATATGAAAGATAATAATCTTGAATTGTTTCGCTCAAATGTAGGTGATAAGTTTGTTTTAGAGATTATGAATGAAAAAGGTATTAACTTTGGTGGGGAGCAAAGCGGACATGTTATATTACATGATTATGCTAAAACAGGAGATGGTCTTATGTCTGCACTTCAAGTATTAGCCCTTCTTTTACACTCAGGCAAGAAGGCATCTGAAGTACTTCGTCCTTTTGATCTTTATCCTCAACAACTTAGAAATTTAAATATTAAAGAAAAAAAGCCTTTAGCCAAGATTGAAGGTTTACAAGAACATTTAGACCATGTAGAGCAATTAAAAATGCGTCATCTTATCCGTTATTCAGGAACAGAAAACAAGCTTCGTATTTTGCTTGAAGGAAAAGATGCTAAAGTTTTAGACGCAAAAATGAACGAACTGGAAGAATTTTTTGGAAAAATACTCGCTTAAAGTACTACTTCATAATCTTTGGCCAATGGCACTTGCCTTGGTTGGTATCTTTATTATAGATCAAAATATCAAACAATTATTTTTAGAGGGATATAGATACTACTCAGACTATATGGACCTAATTCTTGTATTTAATAGGGGTGTGGCCTTTTCAATGTTTAGCTTTTTGAAAGAATATCTAAAATGGATACAGGTACTCATGATAACAGGAGTGGTTTTATATACTCTATATTTAAATAATAGAATTTATTCAGTACCTGTGGGCATCTTGGTTGGTGCGGGTTTTTCAAATGTATATGACAGGTTTATCCATGAGGGTGTTGTGGATATGGTTTACTGGCATGGATGGCCTTATCCAATCTTTGGACAGGCTGGTTTTGCAGTCTTTAACTTTGCAGATGTAATGATAGACCTTGCAGTAGTATGGTTGTTATGGGTAAATTGGCAAGTTGACAAAAAGTCTAAAAATGAAGTTAAAAATCCTTAAAACAGATATAAGGCTTTTCTAATTAAAGGAATTGTTGGCCTATGGTCTATTAGCTAGCCAACAACTTTCTGCTGAAGAGGTCAATAACTGTTTAAAGGTATACTGAGGCTGCATAGGTCTTAATATAAGTAAGGTCACCTTACCCCTGCATTGTTTGATTTATCAACTCTAAAGCATTGGCTTGACGTTTATAAGTGCCAATACTATCAACTCTTGCCTCCCTCATTAATCTTACACGTATTTTTTTATTAAAATTGATAGCTATTGAATGTTTAAGAGAGCAGAACTCTAGATTTTTATTACACAGAGGATTGGGCTTAAAGGATAAGCTTTAGCAATATTGTAGACCCACTTTACGAGGGTCTTTTATGTTTGAATAAAACTAGGCTAAATAACGAGTACTAAGCTTGTAATAAAGGAAGTTTAGAAAGAAGTTCTTCACAATATTCATTTTGTTCTAATGACTCTTTCCACTCTTTATTGAGTGCATCTATACCAAAATAAGCACCTAAGACCATACCAATTGCAATAGAACGTGAAGCATTATCACCACCTACCATAGCATTCGCTTGTAGGGCACGGTTTAGACCATCTTCTTCGTTTGCATATTTTAAGATGAAGTAAATACTTCCTGGAAGGGTCCCTTCAGTAGGACTTGCTTTTCCAACGCGAATTGGTTCAGATCTACCTATATCCCATAGTCTTGCCATAGATGTGATAGACAAGTCATCTACAAATTGTTCTTTTGAAAGTTCAGTTGTAGGATCTGTGGCTTCCTTATGTTTAGCAATAGCTTGGGCTGTTTTACTTTCAAAAAAGCCACCCATTAAAATAGCCACTTCTTCAATTGCGTCTCCTGGTGTTTGGCCATTGATTACTCTGTTAGTAACTCTTGCAAAGAACTCACCACCACCAAGGGCAGATGACTCCTTATGTGTGAACATAGACTGTCTTGCCACTTGAGCTAGGGTGTCTTCATTATCATAATATGCATGAGCAGCAACATGACGTATTGCCATGGCATTTGAAGGTCCCCCAAGGTGTTTTGTTTCAACGCCAACACGTATTTGCTCATAGGTTGTTTTGGTCATAGTACAAATCCAAGAACCCCAGCCATTTTCTAAACGTTTTTTCCAGTGAGGGATAAGCTCATCAACTGAAAATTCTTTTGCGGGACTTCCCATATTTGCTAGGTGCTCTAAGATAAGGATATTATAATCTCCATAATCAGTTGTTCCACCCGCTTTTTTACCCGGATGATAATTTCTTTCTCCCCATCCAATACCATGGGTTTGTCCACCCATCATCTCTCCAGGGCTCATAAACTTACTTATTGGAGCATTACCATAAGCCTTCCATATTTTTTGTGCATCATACTCATAATGCGAGCCTAAACATAAGGCATCTCCAACAATAGCACCAAAAAAACTTCCTCTAATTCTGTCTTGTTTATTCATAATATATCCATAATTTTAATTTTCAGCATTGTAACTTATAAGGGCTATAAAAATTGAGGCAAAAGATATTAATTGTTTTCTTTCAGCTTCGGGCGAAGGCATTAAGACTGAAAAGAATAAATATTGGGTAAAGATAAGCAAACTTACATTTTAGGGGGAGAATAAATGTAAGTTTTTTAATTGTTTAGGAAAAGGTATATTAATGTTTTCTTTTTGAAATGAAATTAAAATATCTAAGTTCACTTTATATTGTAATTTAAAAAACTCATAAGTAGGTCCCCAGTATCGATAAGCTATTGAGATAGAATTATCTACTTATAAACTTAGCTAAAAAATGAGATATGGGTTCATCCACCTTGATATAAAGAAGAAGTTTTAGTATGTATAATTGAATATATTTGGAGGTAATTAGGCCTATGATAAATATAATCATAGCTCCTAGTATTGGGAAAGAATAGTTGCTAATAAACTCAATGACTAGGGTATAAAACTATTGGACTTGGGCCAGTTTGTTATCTAGCTTGATGTGTTTGACTCATAATAGGTTTTAAAAGCGTCCATCTTACGTCCCATGTTTAAAAGAAGCATGTCTGCAATAACAAGAGCAGCCATTGACTCGGCAACAACTGAACCACGGATGGCAACACAAGGGTCATGTCTCCCTTTTAAAGAGAAGTGTTGTTCAACATTATGAGTGTCAATAGTTTCTTGTTCTATAAAGATAGAAGGTGTTGGCTTGAAGTAAACAGATACGTCTATGTCTTCTCCGTTTGAGATACCACCAAGAATTCCACCTGAATGGTTAGAGCTAAACTTATCAGCCTTAATGGGGTCATTATTTGTAGCACCTGTAGCTCTTGAGGAGTTCATACCATCTCCAATTTCTACAGCCTTAACAGCGTTTATGCCCATCATAGCGTCAGCTAATACGGCGTCAAGCTTGTAATAAAGGGGTTCACCTAAGCCGATAGGTGCATTTTTAATCTTAACAAGTACAGCCCCACCAACAGAATCATGACGAGCTTTAGCTTCTAAGATAGCTTCTTTTTGCGCATCTTCTACATTTTTATCTAAGGTATAAATTTCAGAATTTTTAACATAATCAAAGTCATGTGTTTCACTTCTTATACCTGCAATTTCAATAATACCTGATTGGATTTCAATCCCAAGCTCTTTTATCATAAGCTTAGCTACTGCGCCTGCAGCAACTCTTGCAGCTGTTTCTCTTGCAGATGAACGTCCACCACCACGGTAATCACGGATACCATACTTGTTCCAATAGGTAAAGTCGGCATGTCCTGGACGAAAAATATCTTTTATATTGGTATAGTCTTTTGATTTTTGATTGGTATTATAAATAAGCATGGCTATGGGTGTACCCGTACTTAAGCCTTCGAAGGTACCTGAAAGTATTTCAACCTTATCGCCTTCTTTTCTTTGGGTAGCAAACTTATTTTGACCTGGCTTTCTTCTGTCTAGTTCAGACTGTATATAAGCCTCATCAATTTTAAGACCAGCTGGAACACCATCAACTAAACATCCAATACCTACACCATGAG
Organism: Sulfurimonas sp.; assembly: GCA_012963655.1. Classification (GTDB taxonomy): domain Bacteria; phylum Campylobacterota; class Campylobacteria; order Campylobacterales; family Sulfurimonadaceae. The sequence goes on along the minus strand of DTVI01000127.1, from coordinate 3,750 downwards.
ATTCCCCAAAGGTTGAAAATGCAAAACGTATACCAAACTTATTCATGAGATGTTCCTGAATTTAAGATATCAAGAGCAATAAAGGCAGCTTCTTGTTGAGCAACTTTTTTACTTTTGCCCTTTGCTTTGGCGTATTCTTTGCCTTGAATTAAGACGGCTATTTCAAACTCTTTTTTATGATCAGGCCCTGCAGTTCCTACGAGCTTATAATCAGGAGTAACGCCAAACTGAGCTTGGGTGAGTTCTTGAAGAGTGGTTTTAAAGTCTTTAAAGAGTGTAGACATATCAATAACAGGATAAATTTCTTCAAGGTATCTATGCATAAGAGCTTCAACATGATCTAGACCTGCTTGTAAGTAAACAGCGCCCATCACGGCTTCAAAAGCATTAGAAAGTAAAGAAGGCTTGGTTCTGCCTTGATTGTTTTCTTCAGCATTTGAAAGTAAGATATATTCACCTAAATGAATATGTTCTGCCATACGGGTAAAGCCTTCTTCATTGACTAGAGAAGCACGCATTTTAGAAAGTTTACCTTCATCAAATTTTGGGAATTTAGAGAAAAGATATTCCCCTACGACTAAGTCTAGTACCGCATCACCAAGAAATTCCAATCGCTCATTATTGTAGGGCTGCTTATAGCTTTTATGCGTCAGCGCTTCAATAAGGAGCTGTGGATCTTCAAAGTGATAGTCTAGATGTTTTTCTAGTTTATCAATATTTGTCACAAGTTTTTCCTTAATATTTTTGTTAGTTTTATCTAGGTCCTAGATATATTTGTTTCAAACTTTTGTTATTTTAAGTAAACGACATATTGTTCTCAAAATTTGCTGTTTTAAGTAAACGACATATTTTCCTCAAACTTTGCTGTTTTAAGTAAACGACATATTTTCCTCAAATCTACGTTTTGTCAGTAGCATTTCATTTTGAATGGTATCAATACCTAAACAATTTGGACAGCGATGAAAGGAAAAAGGAAAAACCTGTTTACAATCATTACAAAGGTACTCAAACTGTAAATCAGCCTCTTGATATCCCTTAGACTGTAGGTTTATAAGGACATCAAGTTCAAAAACAGAACTACTACTGGCACTTTTTACAAGGCCTTTAGCAGTATAAAGCTCACAAAGGTAGGTGTTTGATGAAATTATATCTAAATCGAGTTGATGGGACTCTAAATTCCATAAGATGTCAGAGATACGCTTGCAAAGACTTTGGTCAAGGTTTTTCCATGCAAGCTGGGGCGCTTGCTTAAAGAGATACTCAAATATCATATAGCCTAATTGATGATTGTCGTTATGCCATTGAATGATTTTTTCAACTTTTTTCTCAGAAGGTATACTAGCGTCATACTGCATAGATATAATGTTTAGATACATACTGTCTTTGGCTACTTGCATATCCATTTCGTCTAAAGGTTCTAAGACCTCTTTAGCCTTATCAAAATCACGTAATCTTTCATATATGATGAGTAAGAACTGTAAGGCAGAAGGGGTGCGAGGGTGACGTGATAATATTTCTAAAAAGAGTTCTTTGGAACGTTCCAAAAAACCTGCTTTTAAATAACTTTGTCCTAATAAAAACATGGTTTCTTTTCTATCTTCAACAGAAAGTTTTTTCTTTAAGATAGCGGTATATATTTCTATACTTTTTTCAAAATCACCTTTTTGAATATATGAAGTAGCTAAGAGGTATAAAGACTTAAGTGAAAGACTTGAACTTGATAAAATGTCATCAAGCTCTTTTTCTGTAGGTAAGGCATGAAAGTTTTTGATAAATCTAGCTAAACTTTTTTCGTCTTCATTGGTTTTAAAGCGTCCCCACCAATAAGAAAAAAAGGAGATAGTAAAAACAAGGGCAAAAAAGATAATTATTCCAAAAAGAGGATCCTTATATTCTATAAATAAACCTTCCACAGTGCCTCTTTCTTATAATTTTTATTTTAATTATAGCTAAAACATATAAAGAATATTAGGGAGAAGGAACGCATTTAAAGAAAATAATAGTAAAGTAAATGTAAAATGTAAAATGGAACTTGATAGTTTATTTAATAATTATTATAAGTAAAATTTAAATGTGATAGATTGGTGTTAAGTTAACACTATAATTTAAGCCATATACATCTAAGCAGGATCAAATTATGGAAGATACAAGTAAGAAAAAATTAAAAAAATCAGAATATTTAAAGGCTTGGATTCCTTTACGCTACCTGCGTTATTATGTTGCGTTTTTTGCAACGGCATTTACCCTTATCATACCTTGGGTGACGATAAATGGAAATCATTTCTTTTTATTAAGTTTTATTGACTTTAAGTTTCACTTCTTCTTTATTACCTTTGATATGCAAGAGCTTTACCTTCTACCTTTTTTATTAATGATTTTATTTATTGGTGTTTTTGGTATTACTGTGCTTGGTGGACGAATGTTTTGTGGTTGGTTTTGCCCTCAAACCATTTTTAGAGTGGTGTTTAGAGATTTTATTGAAACAAAGATTTTTAAACTTCGAAAACGAATTAAAAATAAGCAGATTGAACCTGATTATTCTACATCTATTAATAAACTTAAGCGGGTGGCTGTTTTACTTATATCTGTAGTGCTTGCTTCTTTAGCAGCAGCAGATGCTCTTTGGTTTTTTATCCCCCCTGAACAGTTTTTTGATTACGCACTAAATATTACAGAGCATCCTATTTTTATGGGTTCATGGATAGGTATTACAGTTTTCTTAGTGTATGACATTGTCTTCTTAAAAGAAAACTTTTGTGTTTATATTTGTCCATATTCACGTATTCAGTCGGTCTTATATGATGATGACACGATTATGGCCATTTATGACAACTCCAGAGGGGGTCAGATTTATAATGACAATCATGATAAGTTAGTGGATAAACAGGCTCAGTTAGCCCCAGCAGACTTATGCACCACCTGTGAATCATGTGTAACAGTTTGTCCAACCCATATTGATATTCGTCAGGGCTTACAATTAGAATGTATAAACTGTTTAGAATGTGTAGACGCTTGTACTCAAATTATGGCGAAGTATAATGAACCAAGTTTAGTGAATTGGTCTTCTGTTCGTGAGATTGATAAAAAAGAGGGTAAGACACGTTTTCTACGTCCTAAGATTTTGGGTTACGGGGCCATTCTTTCGGCTATTTTTCTTATTTTAATGATTATGGGTTCATCTAAAGAACTTATGCTGATTAACATTAATAAGCAAACGCGTTTATATGACATAGAAAAAGTAGATGATAAGGCTATGGTTGAAAATGCGTATACTATACTTATTCAAAACACGCAAAATAAGACACATAAGTTTTTTATTGATGTTGTTGATAATGATAAGATTAAAATTCTTAGACCATCTCAGCCCTTTACGGTTAAGCCGGGTGTGAAAACGAAGAAAACATTAGTTTTATATACAACAGAAAAGTTAGCCGATAGTAATAGACATGATACGATTTTAGAGATTCAACTAAAAGCTTATGCCATTGATGATAAGGATAAGATTTTTGCCATAAGAGATGTGCGATTCACTTATCCAAGGGCTGATATCTTGTTGAAAAAAATGAGTAGGGATGAGAAGCGTTAAAAGAACGAGAACTGCTTCTCGTTCTTAGCTTCGGAACCGTAGGTGATGTCGTTCACGACCACCGAAGGCCTCAGCAATAACAATATAAGAGTAAGTCTATTGGGTAAAAGTTCTTAGCTTCGGAACCGTAGGTGATGTCGTTCACGACCACCGAAGGCCTCAGC
>DTVI01000126.1 GCA_012963655.1 Sulfurimonas sp. | reverse complement strand
ATCAAGAGTAGGCGTTACCTTTTAAGATAATGTCATTTTGTTTAAGTGCTTGCATAATTCTCCTAAAATTTACCGCTTAGACCAATTTGAAATTCTCTTTGAAAGTTTCCAGGATAAACAACTGTTCTTGGCTCTGGAGGTCCAGGAAAAGCAAATAAGTCATGATCTGCAACCCAAATACCATTGCTTTGATCAAAAAGATTTTGTATTTTAGCAAAAACTTCTATGTGTTCACCAAATTGGTAAGCAGCAGATATATCAGTTGAATTATAGGCATCTTGTTTTTCAAAAAAGCTATTATCGAAATCTCCTAGGGCATAAGCTTCTGAACGGTAAGCATGTGAAAGAATAATTTTACTTTCTTGAGTTGGGGCATAACCTATACTTGCAGTTATATTATGCTTAGATACACCTGGTAAGGTTTTATTTTCAATATTTAAGGCTGCATCTTTATTAACTTTGGCATCAACATAAGTATAATTTGCACTGATATATAAGTTGTCTAAAATTAAATATTTATCATATAATTCAAATCCTAATTTAGATGAGTCATCTAGATTTGTATTGGCATAGGTAAATGGATTTAGATAAATTTCATCTTTAAGGTCTATGTAGAAAACTGTTGCTTTAAACTTATTATTTTTTAAGAAGTAGTTATATCCAATATTATAAGTATCTGACTTCATTGGTTCTATAAAGCCATTAAACCCAACTGTGGGGGTGTAGGTTGGTGCAGGACCATATATTGTTGCAAAAAATCTATCTACATCAGGTGCTTGAAAAGCATGGGCATAAGATGCAAAAAGAGATTGTTCTTTTGTAAGTGTATAGTTATAACCTAATTCATAAGCATATAAGGTGTCATCTTGTTTAAGACTAGTACTGGCATCATTATACGAATATTTTACATTTTCAACTCTAATACCTGTGGTGAAATTATGTCTTTTTGTCTTATAATCAGCCTTAACAAAAATGGCTAGGTTGTCTTTTGTTACATTATTATTGCTTCCACTACTAGTTTCAGTATGTCTTGAACCATCAAAGATAAAACTTCCAAAAGCTAAATTTAGACCATTGTTTTTATATTTTAGAGTCATGTCTCCTGACTTATAATCATATTCAGCAGTACTTAAATAAAGACCTGTTCCATAATCATTTGTATAGTCGGAGTTTTTATCTTCTATATAAGCATTAACATCAAAAGTTAATGTATTTGACAAGTCTGCGCTAAGACCGATACTATAAGTATTAGTGTCGTAAAATTGTAGATTGTCATCTCTCCCTGCTTGAGTTGGATCTTCATTATATTGTTCAAGGGTTAAATAACCTGCATAATTATTTTTAACTCTTGAACCCATATAGCCTAATCTTAATTCAACGATATCACTTGGAAAAACTTTAAGGTTAAAGCTTCCATTTTTTGATCTTGCCGAATCTTTACCACCTGCATTTAAATCTCTTTGACCATCTGTTTCATAATAATCGCCAAAGGTAGAAATAGAAAATAAGTCGTCTGCGTAGCCTGCTCCTAAAGAACCATACTTTGTACCAAAACTTCCACCATAAGCTTTAAAGTTTACTCCATTATAATCTTTAGTAGTAATACTAATTACTCCAGCAGTAGCCCCATCTCCATATTCAACAGAACCCGAACCTTTTAGTATTTCTATCTTACTAACTGAATCTATAGGAATAGAGCTAAGGAGCTGAGGAACCATGTCAATATTGTTCATGCGTCTTCCATTAATAACTACAACAATATTTTGATAACCATCAGAAATTCCAAAACCACGTAAATCAATCTTTTGAGTAAACTGATTTCCAAAGGCCGGAATAGTCATAATAGAGGTTTCCTGATTTAAAAAATCATATATATTTTTAGACTTTGAATTTTCAATATCTTCACGATTGTATATTTCAACAGGTGCGGCATAGCTAAGCTCATCTTGTGCTAGATGTGTAGCCGTTACTGTTTGTTCTTTAAGCGTAAAGGTTTCTTGTGCAATCAGTGAAGCACAGGCAATAGATATAAGTAGTGTTTTTTTCATATTGTTTCCTTGAATTTTAAATATAAGTTGTTAAGGTAGATCGTAAGTAAGGTGGTGAAATTCCTGAACGGGTTTT
>DTVI01000125.1 GCA_012963655.1 Sulfurimonas sp. | reverse complement strand
GCAGAATTTCCAGAATGGATTTCTTATGATTTTCCTTCGCATGTTGCTAAAAAAATGAAACCTTTTGCGGGGCAAAGACAAAGATATTATCTTGTTCAACTGCTTCCTAATGCTAAGGTTAGTATAGACACTGAAATTCCAGAATTTTCAGATTTTAAGTTTGTTGATTTTACAGAACTTCCAAAATACATCGCACATTTTAAGCGTCCTGTGTATGAAAAAGTTCTTTCGTATTTTAAAGAAGAGGGTTATTTTTAATGTTAATTGTTCAAAAATTTGGCGGTACCAGTGTTGGTGATTTAGACCGTATTCAAAATGTAGCAAACCGTGTTGAAAAAACAGTTCAGGCTGGAAATGATGTAATTGTTGTTGTTTCGGCTATGAGTGGTGAAACAAACAAGTTAGTTGGATATGCTGAACATTTCAGTAAAAACCCTTCAGCAGCAGAAGTAGATATGCTTTTAAGTTCAGGTGAAAGAGTAACGGCTTCTCTTTTATCTATTGCTTTAAATGAGATGGGTCATCCTACTGTTGCTATGACAGGTAGACAGGCGGGTATTGTTACGACTGCTCGTCATACTAAGGCTCGCATAGAAAAGATTAATCCAATTAAAATGAGAAATGCCTTAGCTGAGGGTAAAATTGTTGTTGTTGCAGGTTTTCAAGGTGTAAGTGAAGAAGGTGTTGTAACGACTCTTGGACGTGGAGGTTCAGACCTTTCTGCTGTGGCAATTGCGGGAGCTATTGGAGCTGAACTTTGTGAGATATATACAGATGTTGAGGGTATTTATACCACTGACCCTAGAATCGAACCGCATGCTAAAAAGCTAGATATGATCTCTTATGAAGAAATGTTAGAACTTTCTTCTTTGGGCGCAAAGGTTTTACAAAACCGTTCAGTAGAAATGGCAAAAAAACTCAATGTAAATTTAGTAACACGTTCAAGCTTCTGCGACGCAGAAGGAACATTAATCACGAAGGAAGAAAATATTATGGAACAACCATTAGTAAGCGGTATAGCATTAGATAGAAATCAAGCAAGAGTAAGTTTAATTGGTGTAGCTGATAGACCGGGTATTGCAGCAGATATTTTTAATACTTTAGCAGTTGAAGAAATTAATGTAGATGTTATCTTACAAACAGTTGCCCATGATGGTACAACAAACATAGATTTTACAGTTCCTATGAATGAGATTGAAAACGCTAAAAACATTGTAAAGGTGTTTGTTGATAAGGATGAAATTCTTAGTACAGACTTTAATGATGAAATTGCAAAAGTTTCTATCGTTGGTGTGGGAATGAAGTCACACGCAGGTGTAGCGGCTAAGGCATTTACAACTATGGCAGAAGAAAATATCAATATTAGAATGATTTCAACTTCTGAAATCAAGGTTTCTATGGTAATTGAAGAGAAGTATAGTGAACTTGCAGTACGTTCTTTACACGCCGCTTTTGAGTTAGATAAGTAAGTCTTTGCAACAATTATTAAAATGGACACTTGATACAATCCGCTCAGATGAGGCGATGATGTCATGGCTAGAAGAACAACGATTTGAATGGACAGCCGCAGCGGCTCAGGCCATTAAACAAATTGTTGAAGGCCGAACGGTTATCCTTGTAACCGACCATGATAGAAAATGGTTTTCACATTACATAACTTCTACGCTAAATAAGCCTTCACAAGATAGACCTATCATTCCTATTGTTTGTTTAGATCAGGTATACCCTTATTATGATGAGATAACCGGTGGCGAAAAGATTGATATGCTGACGGATATGCTTTCTATGTCTTATGGAGATGAATACTTTTTTTGGTATATAGGTAAGGGAGATAGCAGACGTGCGGATATTGCTAAACGTGAGGACAGTTCTTTTTTATGGATAATGGATGAAGATTTTCAAAATGCCTTCCCTTTACGTTCTTATGACAAGTTATTAGATATTAAACTTTTACATCTTTACCGTGTTTTTGATAAAACACTTAATGCAGTACTTTTTGGCGAAGTTGATATAGAAGAATAATGCAAGAACTTCATACTTCTCATATTATTATCACAGGTACAGTCGAAGAAGAAGTAGAAAAACTCAAGCAAAAACTTTATCCCCAGCGTGTTGTTTCTGTTTATAAGGATGATTTCTTAATAGATGATGCGCGAGAAGCTATACGAGAAGCTTATATAGCTGAAGCTAAAGTGAAGACTATTATCTTAGGGGGTAAGAGTTTTAATGAAGCCTCTCAAAATGCCCTTTTAAAAGTGTTAGAAGAGCCTCCAAGAAATATAGAATTTATTATTATTGCAGAGTCAAAGTCTTCTTTACTTCCTACAGTACGTTCAAGACTGCCTCTTATCACACATGCACATAAAAAAGAAGTTCTTGAATTAGAACTATCTCTTAAAAAACTAGAACTCTCGACATTATTTGACTTTATTAAAGAGCATGAACGAAGATCAAAGTATGAGGCAAAAGAATTAATAGAAGCCTTATATAACAAGGCTATGGAAGAAGAAATTATGCTTTCTGTAAAACAACTTGAAAGTTTTGAAATAGCTTATAAACTGATTGGGCTAAACGCAAGAATGAACAGTGTTTTGTCTATGTTGCTTATGAAGTTTATTACGAAATAATATGCCTAAACCTTATGAGATAATGGGCATTTTAAATGCAAATGATGATAGCTTTTATAGTGGCAGCCGTTTTGATGAAGCGGACGCTGTAAAAAAAATAGAACAGATGATAGAAGATGGTGCTGATATTATTGATATAGGTGCTGTTTCTTCCAGACCAGGTTCAAAAAATGTAGCTGAAAAAGATGAACTTCTTCGACTTAAACCTATACTTGATATTATTTACGAACAAAGGCTTTATGAAAAGGTAAGCTTTTCTTTAGATTCTTATGCCCCTTTACCGATTTCTTATGCCCTTGAAAGAGGATTTGGTATTATTAATGATATTACCGGTTTAGACAATAATCTAGTGTGTAAATTGGTGGGAGAATATAAGGCTAAGGCTATTATCATGCATATGCAAGGAAACCCTCAAAGTATGCAAGATAATCCTATGTATGATAATCTTTTACAAGAGGTGGAATGCTTTTTTAAAGAGCGAATACAAAAAGCACAAAGTTTTAATATTAAAGACCTAGCCTTAGATATGGGTATAGGTTTTGGAAAGACATTAGAGCATAACTTAGAGTTAATTCAAAATCTTAGTCACTTTAAGGTCTTAGGTAAAGAACTTCTCATTGGAGTTAGTCGTAAATCTATGATTAATGCTATCTCACCCTCGTCTCCCGCAGATAGACTGCCTGGAACTCTTGCTATACACCTTAAGGCTTTTGATAATGGTGCGCGTATTATTCGTACACATGATGTTAAAGAACATATACAAGCATTTAAAGTCCATCTAGCCCTTTGTAAGACTTAAGACTCTTTATCCACATTTATATTTTAGTATACAGATAAGACCACTTAGTTAAAGTCGAGTTAGCTCACTTTTTCTAGTTATGTATAAGGATATTTATGTCAAATCTTTTTATAGAAGAAAAAGTAAACAGCTTCTCATATATTACTTTTAAACTACAAGCGAGTATGTATAATACAGATCAAAATTTTTTGGATTTGAAAAAGTCAGTTAAAGGCATTAGCTCTTTTATCTTAGCCTATACGAATGCAAGCCCTGAGCTTTTGTTGAGGGCAAGACTTGGAATGACTGAAGGTTTTAATAAGTTAAAGAAAGAAGAAAAAATACCGATATTCTCTTAGGAGACAATTGAAGCAATAATAAAAATTTTAGATAAAAACTTATAAGAAAGGTATTAAAATGATTAATTCAATTACTAATCTTGCTTCTATACAAACGCCTACACAAAAGAGTGATAGAGAAGTAAAGGTTGAGGAATTCAAAGAGGTATATCAAAATACAAGACAAAAGCAAATATCTCAGATACTAACACAGGTTCAATCCTCCATATCAGTTAAGGCTACGCAAGGGGATACATCTGTTAATGATGTGCAAGAGTTTAAGGATTTTTTATCTGGTATTGGATATGAAGGAAAGCCTATTGGCTCCTTATCTCAAGATGAAGCCGAGAAGCTTGTGAGTGAAGATGGTTTTTTCGGTGTCAAATTTAGTAATTATGGGTTCAGGGGGAAATGAAGAGCTACTAAGAGAGGGTAGAAAAGGGATACTTCAAGGTTTTGATGAGGCAGAAAAATTATGGGGTGGAAAGTTACCTGATATAGCCTATGAAACGATGTCTAAGGCTGTTGAGATGATAGACAAGGCCTTGATTGAAGGTGGATTTTCTGTTATTGATAAACAAGCTTAAGCGATAGTCTTTAGGAAAGAAAATACTTTCCTAAAGGAAAAATGAATTTTTTATTTCTTTTTTTCTTAGATCATTATATTTTTGATAATATAGAAGAAAAATGCAGATAGGGCTGCAGCGGCTGGTACAGTAATTACCCATGCAGCTATAATCTTCATTAGGGCTGATCTTTGAACATATTTTACCTTTTTAGCACGTTTAAGGTGCTTTTTCTCAGCCTTGATTACTTCTTTTTCTACTTTAATAGTTGACTTTAATTCTTTGATACGAGCTTTTTCTTCGTCAGAATTTTGATCATGTGCTTTTAGTTCTTTTAGCTCTGACTTATGTTCAGACTTAGCCTTTTTATCTTCTTCTATTTGTATCTCTTCAGCTTCAATTTTTTCTTGAGCACTTGTTGTTGAAAGAAATTCTCTTAAAAAACCAACGCCAAAGATACCACCAATTGCGATATGTGTTGAAGATACAGGAAGACCAAGTTGAGAAGCGATGATAACAGTGATAGACGCTGCCATAGCAACAGAATAAGCACGGATCTGATTTAACTCAGTAATCTCTGAACCAACTGTTTTAATAAGCTTAGGACCATATAAGGCAAGACCTAAAGCAATACCAATAGCACCAATTAGCATTACCCATAAAGGGATAGATGCTTTTGAAGAGATTTCTGAACTTTGAATAGCGTCAGCCACCGCAGCTAAAGGTCCAATGGCATTTGCAACATCATTTGCGCCATGTGCAAAAGAAAGTAAGGCTGCTGCAAAGATTAAAGGAACAGTAAAAAGTGAATTAGCATCTTTTGTTGTGTTATCTAAAGATTGTGAGGCCTTAGCTACCATTGGTCTCACCACTAGATAAGTAATGATAGAAATAACAAGACCAATACTTAGTGCTAGCATTAAGCTAGGTTTTTTAACGATTTCTAGTGTAAAAGGTGTAAGTGTATTAATCGTTTCTAAGATATCTGGCCAAATCTTTTTTAGACCCTTAAGTGTTAAGTATGTTGAAAAGGCAAAGGCCATGAGAGATACATAAATAGGAACCATCTTACGCATAGCACTTAAGCGGTCTTCTTTATAAATGATAGTCTTTTTGATGGTGTATAAAAATGAGGCTGCGATGATTGCCCCTAAAACAGGAGAGATAACCCATGATGCAGCAATCTTACCCATAGTTCCCCACGAAACAATACTAAAACCAGCAGCAGCAATACCACCACCCATAACACCACCCACAATAGAGTGTGTTGTTGAAACAGGAGCACCAACCTTAGTGGCTACATTTAACCAAACACCACCCGCTAGAAGTGCGGCTGTCATTGCCCAAATAAATTCTTGTGTGTTTACAAAAAGAGCAGGATCGATAATACCCTTTTTAATGGTTGAAACAACATCTCCACCAGCGATGAGAGCACCACTTGCTTCAAATATACTAGCAATAACAATCGCACCACCCATAGTAAGCGCTTTAGAACCAACAGCAGGCCCAACATTATTGGCAACATCATTAGCACCAATATTTAGTGCCATATAAGCACCAAACACAGCTGCAATAGCTAAAAATACATTATTTGTTACGTTTTCCGCACCAAAGGCGTACCAAAGAACAGCTAGCATAAATGCTAGGGCAATTCCCATTTTTAAAAAGTCAGATTGTGAACTTTTTTCTGCTTTTGTTTCGAGTTTTGTTAGCGTGTGGATGTCCATTAACGGCCCCTGTAAAATAAATTAAGAAATTATATTACAATTTGATTACAGTAAGGTTACATTTGAACAAGATTTATGAAAGAAAAATGATTTGAGAAAGATTCTAAGACCTGAGTCTTAGATAAGAACTTATTTTTTAAGATAGGCTTTGATGATACGCTGCTCTTGCACGGGCTTATTGGAGCGATAATTGACATCAACCATTTCTAGTTTACGTACATTAGAATAGCCTGACTTAACCTCACCAAAGATAGTATGTCTACCATTTAAATGTGGAGTAGGAACAGTTGTAATGAAGAATTGACTTCCATTCGTTCGCGGACCTGCATTAGCCATTGCTAATAAACCTTTTTTATTAAAGGTAACATTAGGAGAAAACTCGTCTTCAAAGGGTTTATGCCAGATAGATTCACCACCACGACCTGTACCCGTTGGATCTCCACCTTGGATCATGAAACCTTTAATTATACGGTGAAATATAAGTCCATCATAATACCCGTCTTTTACATGACCTAAAAAGTTTTCAACAGCCTTGGGAGCTATATGAGGGAAAAGTTCTAAGGTAATATTACCTTGAGTAGTTTCAAAAATTACAATAGGGTTGTTTGAAGGAACACTTTTCTTAGATAACTTGTCCGTTAAACCAGCATGTGATATAAGTGTAAATGTAAGTAATAAGATGAGACCTTTAAGTAGTTTCATGAAAATCCTTTTATTTGAGATTACTGAGTATAAAGAAACTTAGTCTTTTATACTCTCTTTTATAGTATTGATAATATTATAGACACCTTCACTTTGTGATAAGATAAAAGTTTTTGTTTGTGCACGTGAAATCAACTCAATTGGGTCATAACAGCTCGTTTCATCCACAATTATAATCATATACTTAGTATTTAAACATGATAAATGACTAAGGGGATAAAGGCCTATACCATGTTTAGTTCCATTATCATCAAAAAGATAAGTTATAGGTGTAAAATAGGTATCAATTTCTTGTTGTAAGTTAAGAAGTTCTTCTTTTGTATTATGAACAATACAAATATCACTGGGCTGAGCAGTCTTTAGTACATTAGCCAGGGTTAAAAGACTATTCATAAAGATATTACCACTTAAAAGACTAAGTGAATGTTTTAAGTTATCAACGCGAAAACCTTCACAAGCTGCACATAAGGTAGAACTTAATCTATAACTTTCTGAGAGAGTTATGGTTTTAAGTGCCTCGATCTTATAATGTGAGGAAGCAATAAGCTTCCCATGTTTTGATAATAGCTTGAGCAAACTTGGCAGGTCTTCTTCATTTATATCATCACAAATGATTAAGTCATATTTTTCTTTTTCACTGGCTCTTTTTCTGATACTATTAAAATTACTAACCTTTATTTCTGCAGGATTTAAGCCCCAATTTGAATTTTCAATAAAAGAAAATACAAGAGATTGGAGTTGATAAACACTACAAGAATGCTTTGCAAATATCATCAGTTTAAGATGAGGAGCTTTCATTTTTTCATATAAGGCTTTGGAGATAAGACTAACACTCTTTCCCGACCCCGGCAAACCATAAAGCAAGATATTTTCTTTAAAGTCTTGATGCACGAAGTTCTCTTGTTCCTTATTCATAAGGCTTAGTGTCTTTGAAACAACAAGTTCAGAAAATAGGGCGCGTTTTATTTTTTGTATATCATATTTTTGATTTGTATCAGGAATAAAAATTTCTTTATATCGAATATTATCTGTGTCATTAAATAATGCTGCTTCCTTAGGGATAAGCTCATGAAAACTTGAATCAAGTTCATTAAACTCACTTTCACTTAGGTTTGGGCAAATAAGGATAGAACGTACGGGCGCTATTTGGGTATGAAAGAGGTCATTAAATCGTTGTTTTAAAAAGTTTTTAGTATCTATTGTTTTAATGTCAGCATTATTTGTGTTTAAAGGAGCAGGGGAGGCTTTGAGACCTTTAAGCTCATTTGCATCATACATAAAGTTGTGAAAAATAAGGACACCCATTTGAGGATGAATCATTATATATTCAATAATATATTTTTTATTTTGATTAAAGATAGGTAGTTTGGTGAAAATCTCAGTTTCTTGTGAAAATAGCTCTTTGAGATGTTGAATATGTTTTGAATTGTCTGGACTGGTAGATGAAGGAGTGGCAGAAGAAAATAACGTAGAGAAAATATTCAAGCTCTGCCTCAGGGTACTTATAGCATTTTTTAAATTTTTTGAATTAAAACTTAAAAAAAACTAGAATTTATTTTTAATAAAGGTGTTCGGCCGAGGCCGAAAAGGTAAACTTATTTACCAGCAGCAACGCGATCTTTAAGACCCTTACCTGCTTTGAACTTTGGAACCATCTTATCAGATGTAGTATAAGTCTTATCAGTTCCTGGAACCTTACCACTTTTACCTTTTTGTAGTGCAGATGCGAATGATCCAAATCCTACAAGAGAAACATCTTCTTTAGTAACAAGAGCTATTTTCACAAGAAACTG
>DTVI01000124.1 GCA_012963655.1 Sulfurimonas sp. | reverse complement strand
TTTTGTTTTTGGAAGTGATTTTTAATCGTGTCATACTTTGTTTGAACACCGTCTTCAAAAGCTTTAACGATTGAGTTCATTGCAAAACGGTTAGCTGATGCTAAGTCTTCCGCTGTAATGTTTGAACCTTTTTTGTAATCCGTTCCATTAACAGCTACATCAGACGCTAAATCAGATGAAGTTAAAAGAGCAGAGATACGAAGCATCTCTTCTTTGTCAATCATCAATAAACGGTCGTAGTGCTCGCGCTCTAGCTCATCTCTTTCACCTTTTTCAAACTCAAGTGTACGAGCATCTTTCTCATAACCCTTCTTAGTGAAAACTTTAACATCAACAATGACACCTTCCATAGAAGGTGCACAGTATAAAGACTTGTTTACAACATGTCCTGCTTTTTCACCAAAGATAGCACGTAAAAGACGTTCTTCTGGAGTAGGCTTAACTTCACCCTTAGGAGAAACCTTACCAACTAGAATCATTCCGCCTTCAACGTGAGTACCGATTTTAACAATACCAGAATCATCTAGGTGTGCTAACTCATCATCACGAACATTTGGAATATCACGTGTAACTTCTTCAACACCATGCTTAAGTTCTCTAGCTTCACATTCTTTTTCATAAACGTGAACAGAAGTAAAGGCATCTTCACGAATCATACGTTCAGAAATAACAATCGCATCTTCGTAGTTATAACCGTTCCAAGGCATAAATGCAACCTGTGCATTAACACCTAGAGCAAGCTCACCTTGATCCATATTTGGACCATCAGCAATTACTTGACCTTTGCTAACTTCTTGTCCAACTTTTACAATTGGCACTTGGCTAAAGGTAGTATTTTGATTGGTTCTCATGTTCTTTTGTAGTGAGTAGTAGTCGATGAAAGTTCCATCTTCGTCTTCACCCATTACATAAATATGTTTACCATCAACTTTTTCGATAACACCAGAACGATCAGCCTTGATACATTCCCAAGCGTCACGAGCAACAATAGCTTCCATACCTGTTCCAACCATAGGAGCATTAGCTCTAAGAAGTGGACAAGCTTGACGTTGCATGTTTGAACCCATAAGAGCTCTGTTGGCATCATCATGTTCTAAGAATGGAATAAGTGAAGCCGCAACCCCAATAACCATATGAGCTGAAAGGTCACGAAGTACACAATCTGCTGCTTTTCTTAGCATAATTTCACCATCTTGACGAGATTCAACTAAATCGTCAGGGAAAGATCTGTCATCATTAATAGGAGAAACCGCAGAAGCGATAATCTTACCTTCTTCTTGAGTCGCTGTTAAATAAACAACTTCTTTAGAAACTTTTCCATCAACGACAGGATTATATGGTGCTTCAATAAAACCATGCTCATTTACTTTTGAGTAAGTAGCAAGTGTATTGATAAGACCAATGTTCTGACCTTCCGGAGTTTCAATTGGACAAATACGACCATAATGAGTAGGGTGAACATCACGGACTTCAAAGCCCGCACGTTCTTTAACAAGACCACCCTCACCTAGCGCTGATAAACGACGCTTGTGAGTAACTTCTGAAAGTGGGTTAGTCTGATCCATAAACTGAGACAGTTGACCACCAGAGAAAAATTCCATGATAGTTGAAGTAATCATCTTAGAGTTGATTAAATCATGGGGCATAAGTTCAGCAAGTGGACCTGACATAGTAGATAACTTGTCACGAATAGCTTTTTGCATCTTAATAAGACCATTATGTAATTCATTTCCAAGAAGCTCACCAATAGCACGAATACGTCTATTACCTAGGTGATCTCTATCATCAATATGACCTTGACCATTTTTAACTTTGATAACATACTTAACCGTGTTAATGATGTCTTCATGCGTAAGCACGGTTACATAAGAAGGAATATCAAGACCTAACTTATGGTTCATCTTCATACGACCAACTTCTGTTAAGTCATAACGTTCTGGATCAAAGAAAAGTTGATTAACAAATGCTTTTGCAGCGTCTTTTGTAACTGGCTCACCTGGACGCATTACTTTGTAAATACGAATCGCAGATAAATCATTTTCATCTTCAATGTCTTCTGTTTGCTTAAGAAGCTTAAGTGAATCAGCATCTGCGTTAAATGCATTAATAACTGAGCTATCAACACCATCAGCTAAATCATT
>DTVI01000123.1 GCA_012963655.1 Sulfurimonas sp. | reverse complement strand
ATTTATTTTCTAAAACTTTTTTAGCAATAGCCCCTGCTGCAACTCTTGATGCTGTTTCTCTAGCTGATTGTCTTCCGCCACCACGATAATCTCTAATTCCATATTTTTTAAAATATGTAAAATCTGCATGTCCTGGTCTAAATTTATTTTTAATTGTCTCATAATCTCTAGATCTCACATCTTTGTTATAGATAATTAGGGAAATGGGAGTTCCTGTTGTTTTACCTTCAAATACACCAGATAAAATTTGAACTTTATCTTCTTCTTTTCTTTGACTTGTGAATTTTGATTGTCCTGGTTTTCTTTTATCAAGTTCGATTTGTATATCTTGCTCTTTTATCTTAATATTTGGAGGACAACCATCAACTATACAACCAATAGCAGGGCCATGAGATTCACCCCATGTAGTAAATCGAAATAACTTTCCAAAAGTATTAAATGACATTAATTTATATTATATAAGTTATTTTGTTGAAATTATGAATCAAAAAAACTCACTTGGGCTTAATAATTGCTTTTTAGATCTAAAGGATCCAATCGAATTGTTTAAAATTTGGATGGATGAAGCAAAAAAAACTGAACCTAATGACCCAAATGCTCTTGCATTAGCAACTGCGGATAAAAAAGGCATTCCATCAGTAAGAATGGTTTTACTTAAAAATTTTAATAAAGAAGGTTTTATTTTTTATACGAATTTAAATAGTCAAAAAAGTATCTCATTAAAAGAAAATCCAATCGGATCAATGTGCTTTTATTGGAAAAGTTTATTAAGACAAGTTAGAGTTAGTGGTTCAATTTCAAAAGTTAAAGAGGGAGAAGCAGACAAATATTATAATAGCAGAGGATATGAAAGTAGAATTGCAGCATGGGCATCTAATCAAAGTAGCAAATTAAAAAATAAAAATGAACTAATAGAATCTGTAGAGGCTTATAAAAATAAGTATAATGATAAAGAAAATGTTCCAAGGCCAGATTATTGGTCTGGATGGAATCTTTCACCAACAAATATTGAGTTTTGGTTACGTGGTGATAATAGAATTCACGAGAGGCTTATGTATACTAAAAATCAAGATGGAACTTGGAATAAGTCTTTATTAAGCCCTTAAAAATTTCTTTCTAAACTAAATGAAGTAAGTTTTTTTAAAATTTGTTTTTCTTTACTATCTTGAAATATACTTAACGAATTCAAAGCAAGATTAATAAAATATTCTGCTTTTTTATAACATTGGTTAATTATTTTATGTTTTGAAATTAACTCTAGAGTATATTTTAAATCATTTTCTGATTTTATATTTTTTTTAAAAATATTTTTTAAGTTTTGTTTTTCTAAATCATTAATTTGTTGAGATAGTAAAATTATTGGAAGAGTAACTTTGCCCTCATAGAAATCATTACCTATTTTTTTACCAAAAATTTTTAATTCAGAATTATAATCTAAAGTATCATCTGCAATTTGAAAAGTAAGACCTAAATTTTTTCCATAAAATTCTAACGCTTCTTTTTCTTTGTTTTCCTTGTTAGACAAAATAGCACCTACCTTAGTGGCAGCTGAGAAAAGAACAGCAGTTTTTGCAGAAATTATTTGTAAGTATGTTTCTTCAAGCATGTCAATTTCATTTTTATGTTGCAATTGAAGAATTTCACCTTGAGCAATTTTTGAAGAAGTTGAAGATAATAATCTTAAAACCTCTAAACTTCCATCTTCAACCATCATTTCAAAACAACGACTTAATAAATAATCGCCAACTAAAATTGATGATTGATTACCCCAAATTGAATTAGTAGTTTTTTTTCCTCTTCGCACATCACTAAAATCAATTACATCATCATGCATTAAGGTTGCACTATGAATTAATTCAACGCAGGCTGCTAAATTAATATCTCTTCCACCTTTTGAGTAGCCGCATAACTTTGCCGAACCAAGAGTTAAAAGAGCTCGTAATTTTTTTCCTCCAGTTTCAAGATGGTAGTCAGTCATCTTTTTAACCAAGGTCACATCACTATTAAGTTTATTTTTAATTTTTTCTTCAACTAAAACTAATTTTTCCTCTACAGAATTTTTAAGTTCAAAATAAGAATTATTTATTTGTTTTTTGAGCTGAACTACAGTTCCCACAAAATTAAAATAATACATATAGCTCTTAATTA
>DTVI01000122.1 GCA_012963655.1 Sulfurimonas sp. | reverse complement strand
CAACATGCCACCAAAATTGCACCAGGATTCCACTAAGATTGCACCAAAATCGCACAAACATTGCACAGAAATGGTACCAAAATAACATCACAATGACACCAAAATAACACCACAATATAACAAAAAGGGCACCAAAATGACACCCAGATTCCACAGAAATTGCACCAAAATTGCACCAAAATTGCACCAGAATTGCACCAAAATTACACCAGAATAACACCAAAATAACACAGGAATTGCACCAAAATAGCATTAGAATTGCATCAAAATTGCATCAAATCTGAGCATAATCTGAGCTAGAATCTGAGCTGCTGCTGCTGCTGCGAGATCAGCAAATGTGGTCTGGGGGGGTCCAAGTACTTCAAGTACTTCAATTGTAGAGAAGTACTTGAAGTACTTGGAATTGATAAGAAATTAATTAAATTTAATTACTCTGGCCCACTTGCAAGCTCCAAGTGTAATATGGAAATCTCAAAATCTGAGTCAGAATCTTGACAAAATCTTGATAAAATCTGACTCTAACATGGCACCAACATGGCACGAAAATCACACTAAAATAACAACAAAATAGCACCAGAATTGCACCAAAATGACACCAGAATTGCCCAAACATTGCACCAACATGGCACCAAAATTGCACGGAAATAGCATCAACATTGCACCAACATGGCACCAACTTGGCACCAACATGATACGAAAATTGCACCAAAAAGGCACCAACATGGCATCGAAATTACATTAAAATGACAAAGAAATCGCACAGAAATAACACAAGAATTGCACCAGAATTGCAATAAAATTTCACCAAAATTGCACAGTAATGCCACCAAAAATACACCAAAATTACACAGAAATAACACCAAAATGGTACCAGCATAGCACCAACATGGCACCAACATGGCACAGAAATAACACAAAAATGGCACGAACATTGCACCAAAATTGCACTAAAATGACATCAACATTACACCAAAATTGCTTTAAAATTGCACAGGAATTACGCAAGAATTGCTCCAGAATGAAACTAAAATTCAACAATAATATCAATAAATTAGCACCAGAATTGCACCAACATAGCACCAACATGACACCAAAATGGCACCAACATTGCATCAAAATAGCACCAAAATTGCAGCAACATTGCACCAAAATTGCACCAACATTACACCGACATGGCACCAACATTGCACCAAAATAGCACCAGAATTGCACCAAAATTACACCGACATTGCATCAACATTACACCAAAATAGCACCAAGATTACATCAAAATAGCACAGAAATTGCACAGGAATAGCATCAAAATCGCACCAAGATTATAGAAAATAGCACAGAAATCGCCCAAACATAGCAACAACATTGCATCAAAATTGCACCAACGTTGCACCAGAATTGCACCAGAATTGTACAGGAATTAGCATAAATTGCACCAAAATAGCAAAAGAATAGCATCAGAATGGCACCACAATTGCACCCAAATCACGCAAGAATTGCACCCAAATTGCACCAAAATAGCACAGACAGATTTCTCAAGAATTACACCAGCATTGCATAACAATTGCACTAAAAGTGCATCAGAATTACACACAAATAGCACCGAAATTACACAGAAATTGCACCAGAATTGCACCAAAATAGCACCAAAATAACACCAACATTTCACCAACATTGCACGAAAATAGCACCAAAATGTCACAAAATAATATCAGGATTGCACCAAAATTGCACAAAAATAACACCAAAATTGCATCAGAATTACACAAAAATAACACAGAAATAGCACCAAAATAGCACACCAAAATGACACCAACATGACACCAAACTTGCACCAAAATTGCACTAAAATTACATCAAAATGACACAGACATTGCACAGAGATTGCACCAAAATAGTACCATAATAACACCAAAATAGCACAGAGATTGCTACAAAATTGCACAAAAGTAGCACAGGAATTGCATCAGAATTGCACCAACTTAGCACCAGAAAATTACACCAATATTCCACAAAAATGACACCAAAATTACACAAGAAAAGCACAGGAATTGCATTAGAATTGCAAAAATATCTCCAGAATTGCATAAGAATTACACCAGAATTGCACAGAAATATCACAAGAATTGCATCAAAGTTGCATCAAAACTGCACAACATGCGAC
>DTVI01000121.1 GCA_012963655.1 Sulfurimonas sp. | reverse complement strand
ATATAGTAACGCTAACAATTTAAAATAGGAGAAATAATATGGCAGTAATTATTGGAGATACTTGTATCAACTGTGCAGCATGTATTGACGAATGTCCAGTAGAGGCAATTGTTGATGAAGACGATAACCCAACAGGTGAGGAACTTTACTACGTTTACCCTGATAAATGTGTAGAGTGTGTTGATCATCATGATGAACCAGCTTGTGCAACAGCTTGTCCAACTGAAGGTTGTATTACTTGGGATGTTAAATTCGCAGGTGATGACAAAGAACACTTTAACGGTGGAAACTACATTGATGGTCTTGACTATGTAATGGAAAATGCTGACAATGAAATGCCTTTCCGTGAAGACATTTCTAATGAAGACCGTTTAGCTAGAAAGAATATTGTCGACTAGTCTACAATATTTTGTTGCCTCAAACCCTATCTCTGGGGTTTGTTTTTTTATCCCCCAAAAAAAACTTTCAAACTTAAATAAAAATCAATCTTTATTACGGTATAATTGCGGTTCTATTTTTACTTTAGGAGTGTCCATAATGGAACAAACATTATCAATCATCAAACCTGACGCAGTTGCTAAGGGTGTTATCGGTAAAATCGTAGATCGTTTCGAATCTAACGGTCTTCGTATTGCAGCAGCAAAGAAACTTCAATTATCTCAAGCAGATGCTGAAGCATTTTATGCTGTACATTCAGAGCGTCCTTTTTTCAAAGACCTTGTTGAATTCATGATCTCTGGTCCTGTTTTTGCAATGGTATTAGAAGGTGAAGGTGCTATGGCTAAGAACCGTGACCTTATGGGTGCTACTAATCCTCAAGAAGCTGAGCCAGGTACTATTCGTGCTGACTTCGCAGATAGCATTGATGCTAATGCGGTTCACGGATCAGATTCTGTTGAAAATGCTAAGAATGAAATTAAATTCTTTTTCTGCGACAGAGAAATCGTTTAATTTATGAAAATCGGCTTTGCTAAGGTCGGTACAACAGCCATTCCTTTTGAAATTTCAAAAGGAAGTCTAAAATTTTCAGGTACACTACGTAAATTCAGTCGTTATTTGATAGAATTAGAGGCTAAAATGACAGGGGACTTAGAAGTTCCTTGTGATATTTGCGCTGAAGCGTTTATACACGCGGTAAATGAAGGCGTAAAATTCCATCTTTCAGATGGACTTTCTAAGGTTGGAAACGAGTCTTTAGAAGATATCGTTGAGATTGAAGATTCAATGATAGACCTAGATGAACTTCTAGTGTCTGAACTTGAACTATATAAAAGCAACTATTTTAGTTGTGAAGAATGTGAAAATAGCGATTAAAGCTAAGTAGTCTCATTTTTGAGAGTACGCTTCACTATACGATACTTTAAAGTGAAAATGACTATAGGTCATCTTTTTATGAATAAAGTAACATTAAGATAAGACTTGTCTTATTTAAAAACAATACAAAGGACCATATTATGGCAGTACCTAAAAGAAGAGTCTCTAAGACTCGTGGCGCAAAACGTCGTACACATTACAAAATTTCTCTTGCTCGTCCAGTTAAAGATAAAGATGGTACGTGGAAACTTCCACATCACATCAATCCTACAACAGGTGAGTACAAATAGTCAATGGTAAAAATTGCTATTGATGCAATGGGTGGGGACTTTGGTCCCGAACCAATTGTAAAAGGAACAATCGAAGCGCTAAAAGAGAAGCAGTTTGAAGCTATTCTAGTTGGAAAAAAAGATGAAATTTTATCTTTATTACCTAAAGGCTATAAAGATAAGATTTCTATTGTAGAAGCTGAAGATGTTATTGACATGTCAGATGCTGCAACAGATGCACTAAAACGTAAAGAAAGTTCTATTTTTAAAGCTTGTGAAATCTAAAGAAGCAGATGGTGTTGTCTCAGCAGGTCATTCTGGTGCGACTATGACACTTGCTACGCTTAGACTAGGAAGACTTAAGGGTGTTTCAAGACCTGCTTTAGTAACACTTATGCCTTCAAAAAATGATACTCGTACTGTTTTACTTGATGTAGGCGCAAATGTTGATTCAAAATCTGAGCACCTCGTTGAATTCGCAGTAATGGGTCAGTATTACGCGGAAGATATGTTAGGCATTAAACACCCAAGTATTGGCCTTCTTGCTAATGGTGAAGAAGAGTCAAAGGGAAATGAAGTCACT
>DTVI01000120.1 GCA_012963655.1 Sulfurimonas sp. | reverse complement strand
AAAGCTTTATCCCTAAGGGAGTACGAATCCCTGAAAGAAGCATATCAATACGACCGCGAATAGGATAAGTCCATGAGTTAGTTAAACCTGGAACTTGAAGTGCGTCTTCCATTTCTTGACGTAATTTTGTATAAGTCATGCCTTCTCGCCATTGACTCTGTGGCTTAAAGGTAATGATAGTTTCTAACATTCCAAGAGGTGCAGGGTCAGTAGCGGTATTAGCACGTCCACCCTTTCCAAAAACTGTATCTACCTCAGGAAAAGACTTAAGAATCTTATCTGTCTTTTGTGTAAGTGCCTTTGTCTGGTCTATGGAAATACCATAAGGAGTCACCGGCATATACATAAAGGTTTGCTCATTAAGCATAGGCATAAATTCCCATTTGAGTGAGTTAAATAAAGGGACCATATAAACCAGGAGCATAACAACTACCGATATCACAATGTATTTTATTTTTAATCCATAAATAATTATTGGATGATATAACCAGATAAAAAATCTATTTAAAGGATTTTTATTTTCAGGAAGAATCTTTCCCTTTACAAAAAATACCATAAGCACAGGTACAAGAGTAATACTAAGAAGTGCTCCCGCAGCCATAGCAAAGGTTTTTGTATAGGCCAGAGGTGTAAAAAGTAAACCTTCTTGACCTGAAAGAGCAAAGATAGGTAAAAATGACACTATAATTAAGGCCAAAGCAAAGAAGATAGGCCTTCCTACGAGTTGAGAAGACTTTAAAATTATACTAATGCGTTCTTCATTCGTTGGTATTCGGCCTTCATTTATTTCATACTTATACAAGGATTTATGAGCATTTTCTATCATGACGATACTCGCGTCCACCATCGCACCAATAGCAATAGCAATACCCCCTAAAGACATAATGTTTGAGCTAATATTAAAAAGAAACATTAATAAAAAGGTTATTCCAACCGTAAGAGGAAGAACAATCAAAACAATAAGGGAAGATCGAAAGTGCATCAGAAATAATCCAATGATAATTACTACGATAATAGATTCTTCAATCAACGTTCCCTTAAGGGTATCTACCGCTTTTTCTATTAAAGAAGACCTATCATACACTGTCGTAACATCAACACCTTCAACCTTTAATTCTTTCATCTTCTTGTCTATACGTTTAATTGCAGAATAAACATCTTCTCCATAACGAAGTAAGACAATTCCGCCCACAACCTCACCCTCACCATTTAAGTCTGCAACCCCACGTCTTGCAGCAGGAGTGAGCTCAACAACACTAATATCTCCAAGAGTAACTTGGATACCACCTTTTTCAGTAACAACAAGATTTCTAATATCATCTAGGTTTTGTACATATCCCTTGGCTTGAATCATCCATTCAAATCCATTTTCAATAACAATACGACCACCCGTATCATTATTGTTAGCCTTTAAAACAGAGGCTATATCTTTAATACTTAGGTTATATCTTATAAGGTTATCATTATTAACACTAACTTGATAAGTCGGGATAAAGCCACCTATAGAAGCAACCTCAGACACACCATCTACACCCATAAGCGCATACTTGTAATAATAATCTTGAAGTGTACGAAGCTCAGCTAAGTTCTTAGTCTTTGAACTAAGAGCGTATTCATAAGCCCAACCTACTCCAGAAGCATCAGGCCCAAGAGACACTTCCATAGAAGCTGGAAGTTGAGACTGTATAGAAGAAAGTTGTTCTAAAACACGGCTTCTTGCCCAATACAGATCTGTTCCTTCTTTAAAAATAATATAAATCAAACCATTTTCATAAGTAGAATATCCGCGAACTGTATCTATATCTGCAATGGCTAAAAACTGAGATACTAAGGGATATGTTCCCTGATCTTCAATAATCTCAGGAGACTGTCCTGCCCAGTTAATCTGTACAATAGCCTGAGGAGGAGAAAGGTCAGGAAGTGCGTCAAGAGGGGTGTTTTGCATAGAATAATACGCACCCATACTTAGAAACAGCGTCATCATTAAGACAAGAAATTTGTTTTTTATACTAAGTTCTATTAATTTTTCTATCATTATTTCACCTTCCTGACTTGGTACTTATATTTAAACTTATGACTAATATAAACCATTAATTTGTGCATCCGAATCCATCATAAATAAGGCATTATTAACAACCTCATCTCCTACTTCAAGACCTTCTATAAGCGAAT
>DTVI01000119.1 GCA_012963655.1 Sulfurimonas sp. | reverse complement strand
AATGCTGATATTTACCAGAATGCACGCAGGAGAATGCCGTTCAGATTCACCTGCTGCCCGACAATTTGTTTAAAAAATGATTAAATTAAAAGGCAATGCTTATAAAGACCTGGATAATCTTGTGGGGATATGAGTTTGTATTAGCCACAAAACTCACCATAAAACTTATGCACAAATTGATATCACACTCAGGGCTAAAAATTATTTCTAACTCAAAATTCGCAGTAAGGCCTGATTATAAATTAAAATTTGGTCTGCCAACAGTTAATTTGCCATCAGTGTACATACCTCTGCTTACAGAACTTTTCTGCACAGGTGAAGAGATCATTCTACAAAAGGGTTAAATATTGCCTAGTTTATTGTCCATCATTGTGCCCTGCTTCAACGAAGAAGAAAACATTGTAGAGGTCTACAATGCTATCGAAAAAAGTTGTGCTGAAATTAATCATGAAACCATTTTTGTGGATGATGGAAGTTTAGACAGAACCGTTTTAAGGGTAAATGAGTTGTCAGAAAAAGACAGTTCTGTAAGTAGAGGTATGTACACTGATGGCAAATTAACTGTTGGCAAAAAAACATAGGGCATCAACATGCCATTCGAGCCGGTCTTAAAAAATCAAAAGGAACTTACATTCTGACATTAGACGCAGATTTACAGCACCCCCCTTCTTATATATCGGATATGCTACAGAAAGGTCAAGAGGGTTATGATGTTGTAAATATGGTTCGCTCCGGGGGTCAGTCCGGGTTGTTTAAAAATTTATTTTCTAAAGGATTCTATTGGTTTTTTAATTTGGTATCGGATGTGGCCATAGAACCAAATGTTTCTGATTTCAGACTGATGAGCCGCAGAGTGGTGGATGTACTGAACAGTCTGCCCGAAAGAAATCTGGTGTTGAGAATTATTTTACCCTATCTGGGTTTTAAGGCCTATAACATGAGTTTTGAAATTCAGGAACGAAAATTCGGCAGTAACTCTTACACGTTTATTCAATCCTGGCGGCTGGCCTATAATTCCATATTTAATTTTTCCTCTTTTCCCCTCGACATCGGGTTGAGGCTTGGGGTCGTGATAGCGGGCCTCGCCTTTTTATATGGGTTTTATGCTATTTACGGTAAGTTTTTCACCGATAACAACGTGCCGGGCTATACGGATATCATCACATCCATCCTGTTTTTGGGCGGTATCATTCTGGTCTATTTGGGAATATTAGGTCGATACATAGGGGTGATTTTAGAACACCTTAAAGACCGACCGGAATATCTGTTGAATTCAGACAACAAAAAGTCAACTGAAGATTAAAAACATACACGATGGTGAGACCACCTGATTATGTATCCTGAAAATTTTATTGTAAACGCTGATGACTTCGGAATAGACCTGTCTATTTCAAAAGGAATTTTAAAATGTGTCGAAAACAACCTGATTAATTCTCTTTCGGTGGTCCCCTTTAAAGACGAGCCACAAACAAAGCTGCTAAAAACAATAATAGAACAATACCCCCAAATCAAAATCGGTTGTCACCTTTCGTTGATTGAAACTCAACCCCTTTTAGAATCAACTCTTGAAAAATCCGCTGATAAACGGCCCCCTAACAATTTTAAGGATTTTCTGATGTGCTATCTCACCGGCCGCATTTCAACGGATAAAATCAAAGCAGAATTTATGGCCCAGATAAATTGGCTGCAGAGCCTTGGAGTAAACATCGAACATCTTGACAGTCACCAGCACATCCACATCCTGCCGGGTGTATGGCGTGTGGTTGATGAATTAAAAAAGGAATTTTCTATTAATAGAGTAAGGATCCCCTTCGAATCATTGGGAGCCTCAGCCTTTAGAAGCTTTCCCTTCGGGCTCGCTATGCAAATACTGGCAGGCTTGAGGTCGAGGCCCGAAGAAAAATTCTTCGGATTTTTAACCAGCACAAAGTATAACTATGAGACTTATAACTCAAAATACAAGGAAATCCTAAAAAACCCTCAGGTTCACTACGAACTCATGGTACACCCCGGTCACATACCGCAGGATTCTGAGATTAAATTTTCAGAGTGGAATGCGAATTGGGAGGGTGAGATTTTAGAATTGGGCAAGTTGAAGGGCTTCTTTCTGGGGTTTTCGGGTGAGAAATCGTCATTCCAGGCTCGACCTGAGTGAAATAATTAGGTGTCCATATAGGTGT
>DTVI01000118.1 GCA_012963655.1 Sulfurimonas sp. | reverse complement strand
AGCGAGGAGGAATTTCTCACATTAGCCGCTGGAAATATAGAGAAGCTTACGACGGGTAAAATTTCCACGGATGAATTTTGGAATCATTTCTCTGAATTATGGGGGAAAAAGGTAGAAGAAGAGCTTTTCGGAAAGTTTTTCCACCCACGTCCGATTGTAGGAACTGTGGATCTGATAAAAACTATCAAAAACCATGCAAGAGTTGTTTGCGGCACTAATACTAGTGATCCGCATTACCATCGTCACATTATGCTTGACGATTATGACATATTTGATGCAGTGTATGCATCTAACAGGATTGGGCGCTCAAAACCAGGCCCCGATTTTTATTCCTACATTCTTGAGGTGGAGGGGTACGAACCGGGGCAGGCAGTTTTTGTGGATGACTCGGAAGAAAATGTTATCGGAGCGAAAAATGTCGGTTTAACAGCGATCCAATTCAAAAACGCCGCGTCTTTAAGGTTAGAGTTTGATCGCCTCGGATTATTATTCTAACCCGGACAAGCCGGTAATAATTAGTGAATTTAAAAAAGGAGGTATGTATGAACAATTTGAGATTGATTAAGAGATGGACTGTGGTCTTTGTTTTATTTTTGTTGTTGGGTGCCGGATTGGCACAAGCAGAAGGTGGATTAGTGATTTACTCCGCCGCTTCACCCGAAATGACGAATGATCTTATTAAAGCTTTCAATACCAAACATCCCGATATTAAGGTGGATACCATTCGAGCAGGCTCCGGGGAACTCCTCACGAGAATCAGGGCCGAAGGGAGCAGGCCCCAGGGCGATATCATCATGGCCATTGCAAAGGAGAATCTTGAAATTATCAGAGATTTTCTTCAATCCTATAAAGTACGTGAGGCTGCCGCTTTCCCTGATGATGTGAAAGATACAAAGGAAAACAAGTACTATGGATTCAGCTTTAACATCCAAGCATTCATCATCAACACGAAAGTCTTGCCCTTGAGTGATGCACCGAAAAGTTGGAAGGAACTCGGTGAAAAGAAATGGCGTGGCAAGATTATCTTGGCCAATCCTGCCCTCTCCGGATCAGCCTATGCACAACTCTTTCAGATGGTAGGTCTTTACGGATGGGATTTTATCAATAGTATCAGGAGAGTCTCTACCTTCGTACCGAAATCATCACTGGTCTACACCTTTGTTGGTCGGGGTGAATTTCCAATCGGTGTAACTGGAGAGGGAAATGTATTTACTGAAATAAACAGAGGACACCCGGTTACTGCTGTCTATCCTTCTGAGGGAACGGGTCTTCGATTTGATGCTTCTGGGATCATAAAAGGGGGTCCTAATTTGAATAATGCCAAGATATTTATGGATTGGCTGACAACGAAGGCAGCAATGTCCATCGTCTCAAAAGCCCCACATTTCAGAAGAATGGCACGGCCGGATGTACCACCACCACCTGGATTGAAACCGAGCTCAGAAATCAAATTCTTCAGTTATGACGCAATTGAAGCTTCCAAGAACAGAAACGCATATCTGCAAAAATTCGGTGAGATCTTTGCCCAGCGAAAATAGACAAATATTCCTCCTCGGGCATGGGTAACAGGTTATGGTTACCACGCCCATTCAAATGGATGTGATCTTATGACTCATTTATGGCAGACCCTACTAAGAAGAACCCCTCCGTCACACTTTCGATCCAAAGTCTCTCCAAGATCTTCGCTGGCAAAGATAAAAACGTAAAAGCATTAGACGATGTTTCTCTGGAGGTTCGGGAAGGAGACTTGTTTACCTTACTGGGTCCAAGCGGATGCGGAAAGACAACGACACTTCGCTGTATCGCCGGTTTTGAAAAACCAACAAGTGGAGAGATCGATTTTCTGGGAAGGGATTACACTTCGATCCCGCCTTTCAGGCGAAATATTGGAATGGTCATCGGGAGTTCCAATCTGGCTGACCTTTCCGTCGTGCATGACAGCTATATGGTCTTCCAAAGCTATGCGCTGTTTCCTCACATGTCGATTTTCGAAAATGTCGCATACGGATTGAAGATACGCAAAACATCCCCAGAAGAGATAAAAGACAGGGTAAACCGTATGATTGATCTGGTAGGGCTTGTGGATGTACAAAAACGCAAACCAAGCGAGCTTTCGGGAGGTCAACAACAGCGAATCGCCCTTGCCCGTGCCTTGGTCTATGATCCTCAGCTTCTGCTGTTGGATGAGCCTCTCAGCAATCTCGATGCAAAACTGAGGGTTTATATGCGAGAGGAAATTAGAAGAATCCAGCAACAAGCAAAAGTGACCACAATCTATGTAACACACGATCAGGAGGAAGCACTTGCCATCTCAGACCAAATAGCTGTCATGCACGACGGAAAGGTCAGCCAGATTGGAACTCCCGATGAAATATATGAAAACCCCAACTCCATACCAGTGGCAGACTTCATCGGTCATGCGAATTTCCTTCAATGCTCCGTTATCAGCGAAAGTAACGGATCACGGGTTATCGCTTTCCCATCTGACGAGAAAATATCCTTGGACTTCAGCTCTAACGAACATCACGGCTTGTCTAACTCGGAAGGCGTACTTTTTGTGAGACCTGAACGGATTGAGATCACGCCACAGTCGGACACACCGAATTCGCTGAAGGGAACAGTAAAACACATACTTTATCTCGGGTCACTGGTTCGATATTTTATAGAGATCTTTGAGCAAGAAGTTTCTCAAGAGGTTCTTGTTGACCAAAATCGGCGAGTCAAGGGAATCCAGGTAGGGAATAAAATAGCAATCATTTTCGAAGGTAAAGATGTCAAAATTTTTTCTTCAGATAAAAAATAATCGCTATCAATCCAGGCCTGATTTTTACGTGCCTGTCTTGAGAGGGATTTGGTAACATGGCAAACACTCTACGGCAACGGCTCCATAAAATTGAGTTGATTCCTTATCTGATTTTGGGTCTGGCGCTTCTGATTCTAGTGGTTTTTATCATCTATCCACTCTCCAAAGTTATTCTCAACAGTTTCCTGGTAATGGGAGAAACGACGTCAATAGAAAATCTTACCCTAGCCAACTTCACGCAATTTTTTTCATCCTCACTCTATAAAAGCGCATTTTTGAACACCCTGGTGGTGGGTTTTTCTTGTGTGTTATTTTCATGCCTGATCGGGATCCCTATGGCCTATTTTGTTGCCAGAACGGAAGTTCCATTTAAAGTGGTGTTCCTTACGCTGGGCACTGTGCCACTGATCCTGCCTCCTTTTGTGGGGGCCTATTCATGGATACTCCTCTTTGGGCGAGAAGGTGTTGTGAATTATTTTCTGGATACAATTTTCGGATTTTCCCTACCTGATATTTACGGTGCTCCAGGGATCGTTATCGCCATGACAATGAGCCTTTATCCCTTCGTCTTTCTTTTGACCTATGGCTCGCTTCTTTCAGCGGATCCATATATTGAGGAAAGTGCCTCAATCATGGGTGCGTCCAGATGGCAGGCGATCCGAACAATTACTTTACCCTTGGTGATACCTTCTATTGTAGCAGGTGCACTGATCGTCTTCATTCGGGCTGTTGGAAACTATGGCGTGCCTGCTATTTTGGGTGGAAATTTCTATGTGCTACCAACCTTGATCCACTTTCAGGTCGTTGGATTTTATAACTTGCACACGGCCGGTGCTATTGCACTGGTTAATGTTGCAATGGTCGGCATTGCGATCTTTCTTTCCCAGTACTTCACAGCTAAACGTTCCTTCGTCACCATTTCCGGCACAACGCAGGAAGCTCGGATTTCTCACAATAAAATTTTAAAATGGGTGGGGGTGATATTCTGTGCTGGTGTCATCTTTTTTTCTCTCCTGCCGCATCTGACGGTGATCCTGACATCTTTCACGGAAGGATGGGCTGGAACCAGATATCCCACGAAATTTTCTCTGGAAAATTACAGCCGGATCTTTGACATTGCCAAAACACCTATCATCAACAGCCTCTTTTTAGCTACTTCATCTACGGTAGTTGCTGCTTTAGTCGGTACATTGCTGGCATACATCAGTGTGAGAAAACGATTTCTGGGAAAATGGATTCTGGATCTGACTGTGATGCTGCCTTTCATCCTCCCTGGGATTGTTGTGGGTGTGGCAATACTGATTGGGTTTTCGTCTGGATTCATCATCTTAATCGGTACTTGGATGATCATGGTCGTTGGGTATTTTATTCGGCGGATGCCTTATATTTTCCGATCAACCGTGGCTTCTCTGACCCAGATCGATGTGGCTGTAGAGGAAGCCTCCACAATTAGCGGTGCCCCCTGGTTAACTACCTTCAGAAAGGTTACCCTTCCATTGATGGCCCCCGGCGTCGTGGCAGGATCGGTTATCTGTTTTTCGACTCTAATGGGGGAGCTTTCTACGACCATCATTCTTTATTCGGCCCAATGGAAAACCATTACCGTGGCCATCATTGAATACCTTTTTTCTGCCACTATCGGCCCCGCCTATGCTTTGGGAACGATCCTCATCCTGCTGGTCTTGAGTGCTATCTCCTTTGCCAATCGACTTTTAGGTCGGCGAATGTCTCAAATGTTCAAAATGGTGTAGAAATCCCAGTAGCGGCAATGCTCTGAAGATACTGCCTTGGTAAAAACCATAGTTCTTGAGCTGCTTTTTCAGAACCCTCAGAAAACTGAATGAAGGGAAGTTGCTAAGGGCAAAAAACATGCTTCAGGAGATAACATGAGTTTAGGATTCGGTATCGTTGGACTTGGATTGATTGCCGATTTTCACGCCCGGGCGATTCAAGCGATGGAAGGGGCGACGTTGGTGGCCTGTTGTTCCAGAAACCGAGAAAAGGCTGACAGATTTGGAGAAAAGCTCGGCTGCAGAGGCTATGAGGCGATCGAGGCGTTTCTGGATGACCCTGATCTGGAGGTCGTCTCAATATGCACCCCTTCAGGCTATCATCTGGAACCGTCTTTGGCTGCTGCGAAGGCGGGGAAGCATCTGGTGGTGGAAAAACCGCTGGAAATCAGCTTGGAGCGCTGCGACAACATCATCGAAGCCTGCGAGAAAGCTGGTGTGACCCTGGCCGGAGTCTTTCCTTCCAGATTCCACGAGGTCTCGAAGATTATCAAGGAGGCACTGGACAAAGGCAGGTTTGGGCGACTTGTTTTGGGAGATGCAACCTGCAAGTGGTTCCGCAGCCAGCAGTACTACGATGAAGGCGGCTGGAAAGGCACCTGGCGGCTTGACGGAGGGGGAGCGCTGATGAACCAATCCATCCACGCCATAGACCTGCTGCAGTGGTTTATGGGTACGGTTGAGTGCGTGCAGGCTTTTACAGGTACTTTAGGGCACGAGCGTATCGAAGTGGAGGACAATGCTGTGGCGACGCTCCGCTTCGCCAACGGTGCTTTAGGTGTTATCGAAGGCTCCACAGCAATCTATCCTGGATTTAAAAAGAGAATCGACATATGCGGCAGTGCCGGCAGTGCCGTCATGGAGGAAGAAAGCCTGACGATCTGGAGTTTCGTGGAAGAATCGGCCGAGGATCAAGAGATACGCAGAAGATTCTCCGTTTCCACTGAAACCGAAGGTGGCGCTGCCGATCCGGCGGCAATCGGCTTCCACGGTCATCAGAAGCAGTTCGAAGACTTGGTCGCGGCCATAGAATCCGGGAGGAAACCTTTGGTGGACGGACTGGAAGCCCGAAAAGCGGTGGAGATTATCCTGGCCATCTATCAGAGCGCCAGGATAGAAAAACCAGTCAGTCTTCCGGTATATGAAAAATAAAGTTGAAAGGTGAATAATTGAGCAAACTTGCACTTCTTGGCGGATCACAAATAATCACTAATCAAAATGAGGAGCTCTTTCTTTGGCCTATTGTAACCCCAGAGATGGAAGAAGCAGTACTGGAGGTTCTGCGGAAACGTAAAATATCCAGTATGGACATCACTGTTGAATTCGAAAAGGAGTACGCTGAGTGGCTGGGTGTAAAATATGCCTTGGCGCACAATAATGGGACTTCTGCGATTCATAGCTCCTTGTTTGGGCTGGGCATTGGACGAGGAGACGAAGTCATCTGTCCAAACATGACCTATTGGGCTTCCTGTGTACCTGTATTCTCTTTAGGGGGCACGGTAGTACTAGCGGATATTGACCCAGACACATTGTGCATCGACCCCCAGGATATTGAGCGACGAATTACCAAGAGAACCAAGGCGATTGTTGTTGTTCATTATTCTGGTGTGCCTGCTGATATGGATGTCATCATCGCACTCGCCCGCAAACGCAACATTGCTGTGCTGGAAGATTGCTCTCACTCCCACGGCAGTCTGTACAAGGGACAAATGACGGGAACTTTCGGTGAGGTCGCTGGGTTTTCCCTCACGTCGGTGAAATCGTTTCCAATTGGCGAAGGGGGAATGCTGGCGACAAATGATCGACAAATTTACGAGCGGGCAATTGCCTTTTCCCATTATGCACGCCACAACGATTTCCTCACACTACCAGACCTCAAAACAGGGGCGGGAGTTCCCTGGGGAGGCTACAAGTACAGGCTCAACCAACTGTGTTCGGCAATAGGGCGGGTACAACTCAAAAGCTATCCGGAGCAGATGGTTGAGATCGATCGAGCAATGAATGCTTTCTGGGACATGCTGGAAGGCGTACCGGGTATCCGCTCGCACAGACCTTCGGAAGGTTCGGGGAACACAAAAGGCGGGTGGTATAATCCACTTGGACATTATAATCGTGACGAGCTTGGTGGTTTGTCAATTACACGATTCTGCGCCGCCGTGCAGGCTGAAGGAGTCACTGCTTGTGAGCCAGGCTGTAATATCGCCCTGCAAACCCACCCTCTTTTCAACACTTTAGACGTATATGGTGACGGCAAGCCGACTATACTGGCCAATGCGCATCCCGAAACTGACCCCCGGCAGGACCCGCAGACTCTCCCTGTTTCAACAGGGATACAAGCAAAGATGTTCCAGGTACCCTGGTTCAAAAAGTTGGATCCGGAGGCGATCAAACCATTTGCTGCGGCATTCAGGAAAGTAGCGGAGTGTTATGAAGAACTGCTGCCGGAGGATCCGGGTGATCCGGAACAAATAGGCTCGTGGGGCACGAGTACTTTAACCGTCAAACGATGAACCAGGGGAAAGACAATGATTATTGACATTCATACTCATGTAGGTGATTTACGCCGTGTTGACATGATGGATCGATTAACGGTTACATGGGAGAGACTTATTAAACGGCTCGATAAGGAGCGAATAGACAAAGCCGTCTTTCTTCCTCTTGGAGCTTCACCAGAAAGCAGCCATGGACCTTTTCTTTTCGCTCCTAATCCAGATGTCATCAGCCAACTGAAGACTGCCAGGAAATATAGAGATCGTATTATCAGTTTTGGGAACCTGGATCCCCGAATGGGATGCGCGGGTAATCTGGAACCTGACCAGGTCGGCAATCCTCCTGAAGCGGACTTTTCGTGGATCATTGAGCGTTTCATTGAGCTTGACTGTGCAGGCATCGGAGAGATAACAGCCAATATCGCTATGGACGATCCGCGAATGATAAACATGTGCAGGCAATGTGGAACTTTTGGGCTACCGGTTCTAATGCATTGTACCGGGCCTGGAAGAGGTGTTTATGGCTTATACGACGAGGTAGGATCCCCCCGTTTGGAAACGCTTCTTCGCCAGTCGGCAGATACGATTTTGATCGGGCACGCTCCCGGCTTCTGGGCGGAGATCAGTGGGAATATTAAACCAGAGAATAAATTCATCTACCCTCGCGGTCCGATAGAGACAGAAGGTAGCCTTCCAAAACTGCTGCGTACTCACACCAACCTCTATGCAGACCTGTCAGCGAACAGC
The DNA here is from genome assembly GCA_012963655.1 of Sulfurimonas sp. Lineage (GTDB taxonomy): Bacteria > Campylobacterota > Campylobacteria > Campylobacterales > Sulfurimonadaceae. The sequence goes on along the minus strand of DTVI01000118.1, from coordinate 867 downwards.
GGGCTCAATGCCATCAGCAGGGATAGAGCGTTCGGGATACGCTTTCTGAAGGAGTTTCAGGACCAGCTTCTCTTTGGCACGGACGTGTGCTACGGAGACGAAAAAGGGAAAATACCTACCTTGACATATCTTCGCAATCTGCTTGCGGAAAACGCTATCGATCAAAATGTGTTTGACAAAATCACCGGTATAAATGCGTTAAAAATTTTAAAACTATAGTACATCTGCTTTTTTTTAATTCCTTTGCAGAATCTGAGAATCTATCTGTAACACTTTTTTTGTCAAGGTAGTTTTTTGAGTGTTGAGAAAAACAGACCCCATTGAGTGAATTCTCCTACGAAACTATTCCGCTCCCCAAAACTTTGAATCAGGGCCGGCCCGTTATTAATGCATTGGAACAGGAATTTTATTTATTTACATCGTATGTATTTAACTGTATTAAAAATATTTATAACCGTTTCGACCAACTTTAGCTGATGTTCAATCATGAACAAATCAAAGCGTACCAGAGAGATGGGTACCTTTTGATTAAGAAGTTGTTTGATGAGGAGGAGATCTGTCTGCTCAGCAGTGCCACGAAGCAGGATCGCGAACTTGATCGAAGGAGCCAAGGAAGAAAGGATGGGCAGGGTGGCACCGTTCGTCTGTCGCTTTGGAATCACCCAGGAGATACCATCTACGGCATGTTTGCCAGATGCCATCGCATTGTCAACAGCATGGAAGTGTTACTGGATGGCGAGGTCTATCACTACCACTCCAAAATGATTTTGAAGGATCCAAAAATCGGTGGGGCATGGGAGTGGCATCAGGATTATGGCTACTGGTATCAAAACGGATGCCTGCAGCCACTTCTGGCCAGCGTAATGA
>DTVI01000117.1 GCA_012963655.1 Sulfurimonas sp. | reverse complement strand
TGTCGTTTCCAGCGATAATTTCAACAGTATCACCTTTTTTGAAAGTAATCTTTGCCATTATACAACCTCCGGAGCTAGAGAAACAATTTTCATGAAACCAGCGTAACGTACTTCACGACCAACAGGTCCGAAAATACGTGTACCAATTGGCTCACGTTTTGCATCTAGAATTACAGCTGCATTATCATCGAAACGAATAAGAGAACCGTTTTCACGTTGAACCTCTTTCTTTGTACGAACAATAACCGCTTTAATAACAGCACCCTTTTTTACTTTTCCAGTTGGCGTTGCTTTCTTTACAGAAGCAACAATTACATCACCAATAGAAGCGTAACGGCGCTTAGAACCACCAAGAACCTTGATACACATGATCTCTTTAGCACCCGTGTTATCAGCTACAGTTAATCTTGAGAAACCTTGAATCATTACTTAGCTCCTAGAACAACGTTCTTAAGACGGAAAGACTTACGCTTAGAAATTGGTGAACATTCGATTGCAATAATCTCGTCTCCAACTTTAAGTTCGTTCTTTTCATCATGAATAACGTATTTTTTAAACTTCTTAACAACTTTGTGGTAACGAGAGTGCATAACGCGACGCTCTACTACCATTGTTGCTGACTTATCACCAGCGATTGTTACTACTTTACCTTGAATTTCTCTTTTATGTGTCATTCAGGTCTCCTTACGCGTTTGCTAGCACACGAAGTGCTGTCTGGATACGTGCAATATCTTTTTTAGCAACACGAAGTTCGCTAGTATTTTGAAGTTGCATCATTTGTTTTTTGATCTTAAGAGTAAAAAGGTTAGTTTTTAACTCTTTTAGCTGTGCATTAAGCTCAGCTGGTGTTTTATCTGCTAAATCAGAATATTTCATTGTTCATCTCCTGAGTGATGATTTTACATTTGAATGGAAGCTTATGTACAGCTAGCATTAATGCTTCACGTGCAAGAACATGTTCAATTCCGCCCATTTCAAAAATGATACGACCTGGCTTAATGTTCATAACCCATTGGTCTACTGGACCTTTACCCTTACCCATACGAGTTTCAAGAGGCTTAGCTGTTAGTGGCTTAGCTGGGAATACACGGATCCAAAGCTTACCCTGACGCTTAATCTTACGAGTCGTAGTAATACGAGCCGCTTCTATTTGACGTGAGTTAATACGACCTGCTTCAACCGCTTTAATCGCGATATCACCAAATGCAAGAGCGTTACCATTGGCAGATTTACCACGGTTACGACCCTTCATTACCTTACGGTATTTAGTTCTTTTAGGCATTAACATAATTATTCGCCTTTTTCGTTAGTTTCGCGCTTTGGAGCACGTTTTTGGCGACGTTCTTTTTTCTCTTCAGGAGCATCTACTGGAACACCCTTAGAAAGTACTTCACCTTTGAAAATCCAAACTTTAATACCGATAATTCCGTATGTAGTTTGAGCTTCTGCAAAACCGTAATCGATCTTAGCACGAAGAGTATGTAAAGGAACACGTCCCTCTCTATACCATTCAGTACGTGCCATTTCAGCACCACCAAGACGACCAGCTACTGCAATTTTGATACCCTTTGCGCCAGCGCGAAGTGCATTTTGCATAACTTTTTTCATTGCTCTACGGAATGCAACACGACGTTCAAGTTGTGTAGCAACATTTTCAGCAACTAGTTGACCAGAGATCATTGCTTTTTTCTCTTCTTTAATATTAATAGCAACAGTTTTGCCAATTAATGATTGAAGACGAGTCTTACGCTTCTCAATGTCAGCACCTTTTTTCCCGATAATAATACCAGGACGTGCAGCTACTAGAGTTACACGAAGACGCTTAGCCGTACGCTCAATGATGATATTAGAAATACCAGCATAATAAAGCTCTTTCTTTAAGAAAGTACGGATCTTGTAATCTTCACCAAGGTTAGCTGGTGCAGTTTTGAAATCAGGATACCATCGGCTTTCCCAGTTTCTATTGATTCCTAGACGTAGTCCAATAGGATTAATTTTATTACCCATAATTATTTACCCTCAACTTCTACTAAGATATGTGCTGTTGGCTTACGAATTCCAGAAGCCATACCACGAGCACGTGGACGGAAACGTTTAAGAACTGGACCATTGTCAACACGACAAGATTTAACAATACACTCTTCAGCTTCCATACCGCTATTTGCAACTGCAGATGCAATTACTTTATAGATGATTT
>DTVI01000116.1 GCA_012963655.1 Sulfurimonas sp. | reverse complement strand
CGGCTTATCGTTCTCCGATGGAGCAGGTGGTATCGCCTTCTCCATACCGGTTATCGACGGCGGTGACCTGCAGGAAAACGAAACTGACAGCTACTCAATATTCGGCCAGGCCTCTTTCAACCTGACCGATGCCTTAGCCGTCACCGTGGGTGGCAGGAAGACCTGGGATGAGAAAAATATCAGTCGCCTGGGCACACCCACTGCAACTGCGCCTGGTAGAAATTTCGATTTCGACACTGGTAAGAAATGGAGTGCCTTCACGGGCAAATTCGGCATTGAGTGGCAGGCCACTGATGACCTGTTCGTCTACGCCACCGCAGCAGAAGGCTTTAAATCCGGCGGCTATCAGGGTGCAGCAGCCAGTGAGTTGATCGCCATCACGCCGTTTGATCCTGAAGAAGCCATGCTGTATGAACTGGGCATTAAGGCCGAGTGGTGGGATAATCGAATTCGACTAAACACAGCGATATTTTATACCGACTACAGGGACCTGCAGATTCTGCAACTGCTTGTACCGGAAGATTCTGTGCCGGGTACAGCAGGACAATTGATCACTCAGAATGCGGCTGATGCGGAGATTCAAGGTGTAGAAGTCGAGTTCGTAATTATTCCCGCTGATAACTTCACCATCCAGGGGTCCTATACCTATCTGGATACAAAATTCGCCAATTTCTTTATTCCTGACGGGTTTCGTCCTCCCGATGGCGGTGCAGGCACCAGTTCTGACCGTGCCGGAAATGCCCTGCGTAATGCGCCAGAGAATGCCTACAATATTCTGGTCAGATGGGATACCGATACCGTTAATGGCGGATCTCTCAGCCTGCAAACAGACTTCCGCCACAAGGACAAGGTGTACCAGGACCCGGATGTCCTCGAGTTCGCTGCAGTACCCGAGTACGATGTGCTGGACGTCAGAGCGACTTATGTATTTCCTAACGGCAACCTTGAAACAACGCTATGGTCGCGAAACGTTATGGACGAAGATTATTTCCTTCACAATTGGCCCCTACAGGGCAGCGGGCAAGCCACCCCAGCACCGCCCCGCACCTATGGTCTGACGGTAACCTGGAGAAACTGATAAGTTACGATTTCAACAGGCTGTAACAGGGTATTCGCTGATCATTCCAAATGGAATGATCAGCTCCCTTACCCTATCTGTTGCAACTAAATCAATCGAACGGATCCAGTTCATCGATCCCTACTAAAAAGCCAGCGGTAATCAGATTAGATATGAATATAGACTAATCCGGGATATAGCTGAGTAAATCGCGGTCCAAAACAGCCTCGACTGCTCGATGCAACCCTTCCACGGCCATTTCCCTGGCGCGTTCACTGCTGGGCACGAAAGCCCCGGCAATAATCATATTGAAATTCATCATGAACAGAACGGCGATGTCATAATCAGCCCTTACCTGTGCCAGGCTATAGCCGGATACACCATGGCCCTTCATGGCCTCACAATAGTATCCCAGCATATCCTCTTCGATGGCCCGACGGACCTCAACCTTGAGGCTGGTGGCTGCCAGCCAAGCCAGATCCTGCAGCGGATTGGAGATCATCATATTCTGCCAGTCAATCATAATAACAGGATGCTGACCTGGCTCACCCTTGCCAAACATGGCATTGTCCATGCGAACATCTCCATGGATAAAGGTCATGGTCCGCTCGCCCATCATTTTCATGATCCCGCCCAGGCCAGCGACATAAGCTGGCATGGCATCAAGTAAAACCTTGGGAAAGCACTCAGGGAAATTCTTGATCGCCATCTGCCAACTACCTAAAAAGCCCGGCAGGAAGCTATTAATGTACTCATCAGAATCAATACTCATCATATGACCAAATTCCTGCTGCCAGCGCCCGTAAAACCGCGCGTGCAATGGCGCAATCGTATCAACCACCATCTTCACCTGAGCCAGGTTGATCCCAGTGACCTGATCCCCTACCCGGTAATCAATGAGATCCTCTATCACGACAGCGTTACCCCCGGTTGAGAGGTCCATTTCAGCGAAGTAACAGCGGGTCAGAGGTGTATCGATTTGGCTGGCAATCTCGTTGAAGAACATCACCTCGCGTTCATACATCCTGGTGTTGTTGGCAATGGCCCGATTTTCCGGGTTTCGATGTGCGAACTTGATGACCACTGATGAGGGTGCCTGGCAGGTTGCTGAGTAATTGAGCCTGACACGAACCACCTCACCAATAACACC
>DTVI01000115.1 GCA_012963655.1 Sulfurimonas sp. | reverse complement strand
AAGCCACAACATAACACACAACAACGCTCAATCACAACAAACCACACCAACACGCAACACATCACAACCGCCACAAACCGCAAAGTGCGCGTTGTGTTGTTTGTTGTGATTGGTTGTGAGTATATTTGTTTGATTGTGTTTTGGTGTGTGTTTTGCGACGTGTTGTGTTCCGTTGTGTTTTGTAGCGCGTTGTTGTGGTTGTGTTGCGTTGTGCGATTTGTTGTGATTTGTTGTGTTTGGTTGTGGTAGTGTGTGTTCTATTGTGTGTTTTGATATTCGTTGTGTTGTGTTGTGCGATGTTAGGTGCATTGTCCTGTGTTGGTATGTTGTGTTGTGTTTTGCGATTTGTTGTGTTGCGTTGTGTGTTGTTGTGTATGGTGTGTTGTGTTGTGTTGTTGTGTTCGGGGTGTTTTGTGGTTTGTGTTGTGTGTGTGTTTGTGTGTTGTGTGGTGTTTAGATCATATTGGTTGTGTTTGGTTGTGTTGTGTTGTGTGTTGTTGTTTTGTTTTTATTGTGGTCACAACACATAAAAACACACTACACAACGCAACATACACATAACCACAACATAGAAGAACACACACACACCACTCAACACAAAAACACACACAACTCAACACGGGATAATACAACAAACACACACCGCATATGCACACAACAATCATGGCAATACACAATAACACCAAACACCATACAACAAATCCAACAAACCAACACCCTGCCCCTATTGTGGCCCCATTTGCTCACATGCCATGATGGATGCGTTGTAGGTCAACACATCCGTGGTTGGCCCTTGCCGAATTGTACCCCCCAGCAACGCGGTTGCCTGATCCCACTTTGACCCGCTCTGTCAATAGATGATGGATGCTTTGTAGCTGACGACATCTGGTGTGGGCCCTGGCCGAAACCCGCCCTGCATCAATGCAATGTCCTGCCCACACTGTTGCCCCTGCCCACATGCGATGATGGGTGCGTTCTACCCTACCACATTGGGGTTATATATTGCCAAACCACATCCGGCAGCTACGCAATTGCCTGCCCTCTGATTGTGCCCCTTCTCACTGGTGCGGATGGATGCGATGTATATAATGACACCCGTTGTGAGCCCTTGCCGAGTATTCACTCGCACCAACGAGCATGCCCCACGCACAATCACACACTCACCCTGACATATACAAAGACTGACAGGCAGAGACATACGGATACATACATACGGGCAGGCAGACAGGCAAACATACAGGGCCACATAAATACAGGCATACACACAGGTCTTGACCATCATGCATACATACATACAGGCAGACAGCCTGGCACGCAACTTGACATACATACACAGAGCCATACATACATACATACATACAGGGTACAGGCCCACATAGAGACGGGCATACACACATACATACATACATACATACATACATACATACATACATACGGGCATACATACACACATACAGGCATACATGCATGCATGCAGGCATACAATACAATACAATACGATACAATACAACACAATACAATACATACATACATACACACACACATAACATACATACATACATACATACATACATACATACATACACACATACGGGCGGGCATACATGCATACATACATACGTACATACGGGCTGGGAATCATACATACACTACATACATACAGGCATATGGGCAGGCAGGCAGGCAGATACATATACATACATACACACATATATATATACATACAGGCGTACACACACATGCAGGGGCATACACACACCTATACACACACACATACAGACTGACAGTCATCCAACAATACATACACACATACAGGCAGGCAGGCAGACATACATATGAAAATCATACATACATACAGAAAGACATACAGACATACATACATACATACTTGCATACATAACAAACTTACATACAGCCATCCATCCATCCATACATACAAACAATCATATCCCAATCAACACAACATAACGACTGGGCCGCATACCCACGGCATAAACACATAACATCACACGCAGTCAAACAAACGGACATACACACATACATACATACATTTAAACCTACATACATACATACATATATGCATACGCACATACATACATACATACATACATACATGAATACATTCTCACATACATACATACATACATATAGGGACATCATACATACGTACAGCCATACATACACACACAAACGTACTTACATCTAGTCATATGCCACAGGC
>DTVI01000114.1 GCA_012963655.1 Sulfurimonas sp. | reverse complement strand
GTTAAAAATATTTCTATTTTTTCCAATTTTATTATTTTCAAGTGAAGTATTTACCCTCCCCCAAGAAGCTGATTCTTTTATATATTCTTATATAAATTCCTTAAAACAAGCCAAAAAAGAAGTGTATATATTTTCAGATCTTATAGATGAATATACTGTTATTCAAAGTCTAAAAAAACTGTCTAAAAGAAAGATTCAGATTTACATAATTTCAAATAATATTTATCAAGATACTAACAAGGTTTCTTATTTAAATCTTTTAAAGGGGGTTCATTTATATACCCTTAATGTATCTCATGAAAAAGAACTAAAAGGAAGTTATACCTGTATAGACAATAAAGTTTTATATCTTTCAAGTCAAGCTTTAAAACATAAGGCTTTGATACAAGATCATTCTTTTGTACTAACACAAAATGGACCTTGCCAAAAACCTTTCATTGACTTGCTTAAACTTACAACTAAAATACAATAGACAAGGCATTTAAGCCAGCTTGCATCTCTTTTGCAAAAATTTTCATAAAGGTAGCAAGTGTCGCGATAATAACAACAAAGGACACCATTATTTTTATAGGAAAACCAATTACAAGAAGGTTAAACTGAGGCATAGTTTTCATTAACATTCCAAAAATAACATCTGCAAGTAAAGATAAAGCCGTGATAGGAAAGGCAACCATAAAGCCCACCATAAACATGTGCATTGTAGCCGTCATCAGATACTGAAAAATATTTTCATTAAGCATAAAACCACCCAAGGGCACTTCTTGCAAAGAATCATTTACAAATAAAAGAACTGCATGATGTCCATTTAAAGAAAGAAAAATCATTAAAGAGAGTAAGGCCAAAACATTAGCAATAATAGGCATAGAAATACCCGATTGAGGGTCTACCACAGAGGCCATGGAAAAGCCCATAATAAAAGACATTTGTCCCCCAGCAAAGGTCATAATGTTCATCACTAACTGCAACATAAGACCCACGGTAAAGCCTAAAAAGAACTCAGAAATAATTGCTAATACAATATTCATTGTTGTAATATGCATCTGCAAAGGAGGCATAACTGCAAAAAATAAAACTGTAAAGACAAAGGCTATTGACGACTTTATTGTCATAGGAATACTCATATGTGAAAAAACAGGAACCATAATAAACAAGCCCCCAAGCCGCGTAAAAAGAAGTATAAATCCCACTACATTAGAAGGCGTTAAAAACTCAACTACTTCCAAGTTATTTGCCTATTCTTTTTATTTAGCATTTCATTTCAACCATTTACCTAGGTAGCATAGCTACTTAACCTTCTCAAGCTTCATATCCACAAGTTTATATACATGGTCACATTCCATAGCCAAAGACTTTTCATGTGTGACTAAGACCATAGCAGCCTCATGTGTTTGTAAGTACTGTCTGAAAAGTTTCATAACATCTAAGGCTGTTTCAGAATCTAAGTTACCAGTAGGCTCATCTGCAAAGATAAGACGAGGCTTTTTAGTAAGAACTCTTGCTATAGAAACACGTTGTTGCTGTCCCCCTGAGAGTTCAGTCACTTTTTGATGAATGACGTCTTTGATACCAAGGTCTTCTAAGACACTATCTTCAATAGATGTATTTGATAACTTTGCTGCAACTTCTAGGTTCTCATACCCAGAGAATCCTTTAAAAAGATAATGCGACTGAAACACCATACCAATATCATCTCGGCGCATATCTACGAGTAGATCCTTTTTAAGGGTATATATATTCTTATCAAACAGTTCAACTGTCCCTGACTTAGGGGCAAGTAAAGACGAAAGTATATGCAGGAGTGTTGACTTCCCAGAGCCTGAAGCACCAATAATGGCCATAGACTCATGTGCATTAAGTGATAAGTTTATATCCGTAAAAAGTGGGTATTCAAAATCATGTGCTATATTTGTAGCATTAAGTAGTTGCATTTAGATATCTTATAAATTATTTTTAATGAATTATATGTAGTTTCTGCTTAAGGGGTAATAACGAAGTTTGTAGAAAAGAAAAGGAACATCAAAAAGTAATGTTCTTCTCTATAAAAAAAGGATAATCCCTAAGGATTATGCCATTTGCGCTGCAACTTCTTCTGCGAAGTTATCAACTTTTTTCTCTAAACCTTCACCTACTTCAAGGCGAACGAAAGATGCAATCTCAGCTGTTCCACCAGCCGCTTTACCAGCAGCAGCTACAGCTTCAGCAACAGACATTTTATCATCAAGAACATAGTTCTGATCTAAAAGTGCTTGTTCCTTATCAAGAGTTGTATTATCTTGAATGTATCTAGCAAGTTGACCTGGAACAATCTTATCCCAGATTTTTTCAGGTTTACCCTGTTCTTTAAGTGTTGCTTTGATTTTATCTTCTGCAGCAGTCATTACTTCTTCAGTAAGCTGAACCATAGAGATATAATCAGGAACATTAATTAAAGGCTTCTTAAGACGAGAACGTTCTTCGTTATCTTTCTTAATAGCTTCAATACGTCCCTTAGTTTCATCAGCAACATAAGCTGCGTCAAAATCTTTGTAAGAAAGTGTTGTAGGCTTCATAGCAGATGCGTGCATTGCAACTTGTTTTGCAACAGGAGCAAGAGCAGCAGCTGTTTCAGCTGAGTCACACTTGATTTCAACGATAACACCAATTCTTGTATTTGAGTGAACGTAACCGTTTACAACTGAAGTTGCGTCTGTTTTAATGTTAGATAAACGACGGTATTCAATCTTCTCACCAATCTTAGCAACTGCGCCTTGAAAGTATTCTAAGAAAGTTGAACTATCTTTAGCTGTAGCTGGAAGTGCTGCTGCATCTCCACACTGAGTATCAAAAACTTGAGCTACAGTTTGTGCAACTAAGTCCTTGAATTCAGTATTTTGAGCAACAAAGTCAGTTTCAGAATTAACTTCTATTAAAGAAGCAGTCTTAAAATCATCAGAGATTTTAAGACCAATAGAACCTTCAGCAGCTACACGGTCAGCTTTTTTAGCCGACTTTGCAACACCACGTTCTTTTAACCACTCAGTAGCTTTTTCCATGTTACCTTCACATTGAGTCAAGGCTTTTTTACAATCCATCATAGGCGCATCAGTTGCCTGACGTAGTTCTTTAACCTGTGCTGCTGTAACTGCCATGATTAAGCTTCCTCTGACTTTGCGTCAGCTTTTGCTTCAGCAACTACTTCAGCTACTTCTTCTTCAGATGCAGGCTCTTCAACTTGCTCTTCGTTTTGTGCACGACCTTCAATTACTGCTTCAGCCATTTCTCTACAGAAAAGTTGAATTGAACGAATTGCATCATCATTACCAGGAATTGGGTAATCAATTAAGTCTGGATCACAGTTAGTATCAAGTGGAGCGATTACTTCGATTCCAAGTTTACGAGCTTCTTTAACAGCGATGTGTTCTTTAACAGGATCAATAACGAACATCATGTCTGGAAGTTTCTTCATTGAACGAATTCCACCAAGGTAAGACTCAAGCTTAATTTTAGCTCTACCTAACATAAGTGCTTCTTTCTTAGTAAGAAGTTCCATTTGACCATTAGCTTGCATCTCTTCGATGATATCAAGCTTACGGATTGATTTTTGCATAGTTGGGAAGTTTGTTAACATTCCACCTAACCAACGTGTATCAACATAAGGCATACCACAACGAAGTGCTTGCTCTTTAACAGCGTTACGAGCTTGTTTCTTAGTACCTACGAAGATAATTGTTTTACCCTCAGCAGATTTGTCAACTACGATTTGGTAAGTTGCACGGAAAAAACGTAAAGTCTTTTGTAAATCGATGATATAAATGTTCTTACGAACACCAAAAATGTACTTTTTCATTTTCGGATTCCAACGACGTGTTTGGTGACCAAAGTGTACACCACATTCTAATAAATCTTTCATGCTTACCATAGTAAGTTCCTTGTGTGCCTAGCTTAAGCTGGCATTTTAAATTTTTTGGTTTAGCCTCAGTGTCCATTAACGAGTTAAGATAAGAATCTTAGTCGCAACCAATTCAAGAATTGACACTTGCATCTTAGTTGTTTACTGTTTCTAGTAAATAAAGCGCGTAATTATAGTTTCATTTTCATTTATACTTGCTTAAAATCTTCATCTAAAAACAAGTGACCTACTTTTACTTCAAAATCAATTCAAATAAGCAATAAAAATGGAAATGGAAATATTCCACAGAACCTATACTTAAGTAATTAAAATTATTTGAAAACAACAGATATATTAAAGATTTGTTTCTTTTCTTCTCTTTTAGCGTATCTTCCTACTTCCTTTTAAGTCTAAACTAATATATTTTATACAATATTCGATAGTATAAGAACAATAATTTGAAATTCTAATATTAGTTATGAAACTAAAGAATTTTGAAACTAGGAGAATAAATGAATAAACCATTATTAGGGTCACTTGCACTAGCAGCTATACTATATAGTGATGTTTCTGCAGCAACAATATATGAACGTTTTGAAACAATGGAAGCAGAGGTGCAAAGACTTCAATCTGAGGTTAAGGAATTAAAAGCGGAAAAAGAAGATGCCGATACTGAAGAAGAAGCTGAAGAAATAGAAGAAGATTCACCTGAAGACGGCGATGAAGATGAAGATGAAGATGAAGATGATGACGAGGATGAAGAAGAAGATATCAATGATATCATTGCTGAAATGCAAGAAGAAATTACTGACCTTACAAAGGCAACGGCAGGAAATCACCTAAAACTTGGTATTGATTTTAGAACCTCATATGATAATGTACGTTATAAAATGGCAGGAACCACAATAACTCCTTATGGTTCATCTGATCCAACTACAGGAATATCATCTCCATTATCAGGACCAATAGCAAATTCAGTAAGTAAAAATCAAAAGAACAACAGTCTCTTTTCAAATAGACTTTGGTTAGATATGAATTGGGCAGCTAATGAAAACATTAGTTTTACAGGGCAATTGGCTTATAATAAAACTTATGGTGGTCGTTTTGGAAACAACTCAGACCTAGGTGGTCAGTTTGAAGACTTTGATTGGTTTGCAAATGAAAATGCAAATGGAGATGGAAATGTTCGTGTAAAGTCGGCTTATTGGTTCTACAGAAATGAAACCTTTTTAGGTACAGATATTCCATGGACATTTAGTATTGGTCGCCGTCCCTCAACAAATGGACACCTTGTCAACCTTCGTGAGGATGATCAAGCAGCTTCACCTTCAGGGCACTCAATTAATGTTGAATTTGATGGTCTAAGCTCTAAATTTGGCTTAGAAAAGCTAACAGGTGTAGAAGGTATGTATATAAAACTTTGTGCAGGACAAGGTGTTTCTACTGCTTCCGCTAAATTTTCTTCATCACCGGCTTCAAATAATGCAGACAGCACTGGTGTAGATGATGTTCACTTAGCTGGATTTATTTTTGTACCTTATGCTGATGGTCAATATTCAGTTGGAACACAATTTTATGGAGCGTCTAACCTTCCTGGCCAAAACCTAAATGCCCTAGGATCAGTTACTGGTTTAACACAAGCTGGTGATTTATATTCTGGTTCTATGTATGTTATGATGAATGGTATTGGTGATGAATGGACTGACTTCTTAGATGATACTACCTTCTTTTTATCAGGGTCTATGTCCCGAACTAATCCAGATGACAGAACAGATCAGTTTGGACAGAAGCAAGCGATGCTAGGTTCTACAGAAATGGAAAATGGTTATTCTTACTGGGCTGGGCTGCAAATGCCTTCCCTTGTTTCTGAAGAAGGACGATTTGGAATAGAATTTAATCACGGTTCAAAATACTGGAGACCTATCACTTATGGTGAAGATAGTGTAATTGGTTCAAAGGTTGCCGCTCGTGGTGACGCTTATGAGATTTATTTCACTGAGCCTTTAGTAGATGACATCTTAAGCCTTCAGATTCGTTATACATATATTGATTATGATTATACAGGTTCAAATGGTTTCTTTGGAAATGCTTCAGGAGCACCATTTAAAATTTCAGAACTAGAAGGAACTGCTGCTGCAAATAATTCAGGAAATGTTGTTGATGTTGCGCAAGATCTACGTATCTATTTAAGATACCGTTACTAATATAAGTCTCGCATTAGCGAGATTTATCCTTCACTCTTTAACAATTCAAAATATTTTTATTTTCACACAAAGAAAGAAGGTCTTTTTCTAAGACCTTTGAAGATTAAACTTGTAATTCAGCTAGTCTTGTTTGTACCTTAGCTACATGTTCTTTAACACGTACATTATTCCAAACCTCTGCAATCATGCCCTTAGGGTCAATGATAAGCGTTGTTCTTACTATTCCCATATACTCTTTACCGTAATTCTTTTTCATCTTCCACACGCCAAATTCTTGCATCATTTCTGTACTAACATCAGCAAGAAGTGTAATACCTAAAGAATGCTTCTCAATAAAGTTTCTATGTTTCTTCGTTGTGTCTGCACTAACACCTATAATAATTGCGTCTAAGTTATCAAACTCTGGTTCTGCCTGTGTAAATTCACAGGCTTCTGTTGTACAACCCGGTGTGTTATCTCTAGGGTAAAAATATAAAACTATCCACTTGCCTTTTAAGTCACGTGAACATATTTCTACATCATCTTGGTTTGGCAAACAGAATTCTGGTGCCTTATTTCCTACTTCTAACATATATTTTCCTTATAATTTGTTTCATCAAAAAAGATTGCTTCATCATAAACTTCTAAGAGTTTGTGCACAAGCAAGCCATTTGCAATTTTAATTTCACCCTCATCTAAAATGGGGGTTGTTTTAAACCCACATGAGGGTGACTTCGACTTTAAGATAATCTTATCAAAACTTTCACATGCGTTCATAAAGTCATCAATCTCAGTACTTAACACTTTAGTTAAATTCATACCATCTTCACATACGACATTAATATTTTCATTAATCATTTCTAAAGAGATTTTTTTTCTTGGAACACCCATAAACTTTTCAGGACAAAAAGAGATAATCTCATAGTCTTTTAAATCATCTGCAATATTCATCTTCTTTGTGCCATCATACCGGCACATTTCATTTAAAAGACAAGACGACACTAAAACACGTTTTTTCCTAGCCTTCACTAGCAAATAACTACTGACTTAATCTCTGTAAATTCTTCTATAGCAAAACGAGGACCCTCACGCCCTACTCCACTTAATTTCACTCCACCATAAGGTTGAATATCAAATCTAAGTGTTGGCATATCATTAATAATAATACCCCCTGCATCTAACTCATGTATAGCTCTTTGTGTTAGCTTTAAATCATTAGTAAAAACTGAAGACTGAAGACCATAAGGTGAATTGTTCATCTTTGGCATAGCCTCATCAAAGTCTTTAACCTTAACCAAAGATACGATAGGAGCAAAGACTTCTTCACATACAATGGCCATATCATCTCTTACATCTACCATGACACAAGGATGAAACATTCTCCCCTCACACTTAACTTCAGTAAGAGCCTTAGCCCCTTCATCAATTGCAGACTGTACCCAACCCAAAGCTCTAGTAGCCGCTTCATCATCAATAAGCGGTCCCATAAAGGTATTTTCATCATAAGGTGAACCTACTACTAACTTAGACGTTGCTTCTGCCATTTTACTTGCAAAGGCATCATATATATCTTCATGCACATAAATTCTTTGAAGGGAGATACATACCTGACCAGAATTTACAAAGGCACCTAATGCACATCTAGAAGCTGCGAGATCTATGTCTGCTGACTTATCTATAAAACTTGCTGCATTTCCACCCAGTTCTAAAGAGATCTTTTTAATTCCGGCAGAACGTGTAATAATATTTCCCACAGGTACTGAACCTGTAAAGGAGATAACTCTAGGAATACCGCTTTCAACTAAGGTTGAGCCAACTTCTACATCTCCATATACTACTGAGAGTGCGTCTTTAACGGCGTATTCACTCTCAATAAAAAGCTTAGCAAATTTATAAGCAGTAAGAGGTGCTTCGGGTGTTGGTTTAAGGACTACACAGTTTCCAGAAACAAGAGCAGGCGCAAGTTTATGTGCAACAAGGTTTAAAGGAAAGTTAAAAGGCGTAATAGCAGAAACTACCCCTACTGGCTCTCTAAAAAAGTAAGAAATTGTCTTTTTTCCTGAGGGCATAGCATCTGTATTAATTGTTTCACCATGCATTGTTCGCATAGTTTCAGCTGAAAGCTTTACTGTTTCAATTGCTCTATCAACCTCTACACGAGAAAACATTAAAGGTTTTCCTACCTCATCTGTCATAGTACGAGCTAGGTCTTCACGGTTTTCTTTCATTTTTGAAGCAACATCTAAAAGCCAATCACATCTTTGAGACAGGCTTGAAGCCTTTGCTTCTACAGTTGCGTCTTGCGCAATCTTTAATGCCTTGGTAGTATCTTCAGCACTACAGATGGGGGCTTTAGACACTAGCTTTCCATCAAAAGGGGAGTGTCTCTCACTCATCTCTTTTTTAGTGGCTTGTGTACTTCCAAAAAATATCTTAGCTTCCATAGTCGTATCCTTATAAATTGACTTTGCTCACTATCATTCTTCCCTTGGAAAAATGTCTTAAGGTGAGGTATCCAATAATGGTTTAATTATAGAATTATACATTAATCAAATTTATTTAACTTGTTTTATACTTATTTAGTCTAAAATTCCATCAATAAATCATATAGGATAATAATGAATTTTTCTTCACTTAACTTAGTAGTAACACCGGGTCAACTTGGTATAAAACCTGATGTTAGTAAGCCTAACCCAGAGTTTTTAACACAAATTACAGAAGAAGGTTTTAGAGAACTTATAGGAAAGCATTATGACTTACTAAAAGACAGTGATATCTCTCAGCTTTTTCCTACTGAAGACCCTCAAGAATTTGCAGATGCAAAAAAACATGCTGCAGACTTCATGATACAAATTTGTGGAGGACCTAAGTATTTTAATGAGAGTAGAGGTGCTCCTATGATGGGAAAACGTCATGCACCTTTTAGAATTGATGAACACGCTAGACAAAGATGGTTAGAGTGTTATGCAATGCTTTTACCTGCATTAGCACCTAAGGTTTCAAATGAAAACATTCAGTCTTATTGGAACTACTTAAACGTGTTTTCTCAGTGGATGGTTAACACACCGTCTTAAAAAAGCATTTAGCTTTTTTGGGGAAGGGAACATGGGCAAGAGTATACTTCGCTAATGCAAAGAGTAAGAGCCTTTTTGTTCTTTCCCTTTTCCCCTAAAAAAGACTGAAGTCTTTTTTAGATAGAATCACCTATATTTTAATTAAACAATTTTTAGGAACACTAAATGAACGAAGCCAAATATATTTGGATGAATGGTGAAATGAAGCCTTGGGCTGAAGCACAAACACATGTATTATCTCATACTCTGCATTATGGAAATGGTGTTATTGAAGGAACTAAGGCTTATAAAACCGCTAAGGGTTACGCTATATTTAGACTTCAAGACCATACTGAACGTTTGCTTGAGTCTGCAAAAATGACACTTATTGATATCCCGTATACTGTAGATGAGTTAAATAAAGCACAAATTGACCTTGTTAAGGCCAATGAGTTTGAAGGCGATAATGTTTATCTTCGTCCTTTTTCATTTTTAGGTTATGGACAAATGGGAATTTATCATAAAGATGCTCCTGTTGAAACTGTTATCGCAGCTTGGGAGTGGGGAGCTTATCTTGGAGAAGAAGGACTTAAAAGCGGTATCCGTTTAAAGGTTGCTTCTATGACCAGAGCTTCTAATACTTCAAGTATGGGAAAAGCAAAGGCTACGGCTAACTATCTTAACTCACAAATGGCAAAGTATGAAGCTATTGACTGTGGTTATGATGAGGCACTTCTACTTGATGATCAAGGTTATGTGGCTGAGGCCAGTGGTGCTTGTTTCTTTATGGTCTACAAGGGTCAGTTAATCTCACCCCCAAATGACAATTCATTAGAATCTATTACACAAAAAATGGTTATTGAGTTAGCTGAAGATATGGGCATGCCTGTAATTCGTAGACGCATAACTAGAGAAGAAATTTATGTTGCAGATGAAGCCTTTCTAACAGGAACTGCTGCTGAGATTACACCTATACGTGAAATTGATGCACGTGTTATTGGATGTGGTTCGCGTGGACCAATTACTGAAAAAATTCAAAGTACTTATTTTGACGTTGTTTTTGGACGTAATTCAAAATACGAGCACTACCTAACATACATCAATCAAAACTAAAGGAAAATTTAAATGGAGATTTATAAAATGGCAACAGATATGAACGATTACTTCAACAAGAAGAAAAAAGCTGGCGGAGGTGGAAACGGTTTTCCACCAAAAGGCCCTAAGGTTCCAAATTTTGACTTTAACTTTAAAGGTTCAGGTTTTATTTACTTTATCATTGGACTTGTTGTTCTTTTAATGCTTGCTAAGCCTTTTACAATTGTAGAAGAAGGACAAAGAGGTATTCTGTCAACTAATGGTAAGTATGAAGCTAATTCACTTCTTCCAGGTCTTCATTTTATCATTCCAGTTATTCAAAAAGTATATTTAGTTGATACAAAGGTTCGTATCATTAATTATGCTGATAGAATTGAACGTTCTTCTATTTCAGGTGACGGTCTTACTGTTAAACCAGCAATTACTGTTCTTGATAAACGTGGTCTTCCTGTTGGAATTGAACTTACTGTCCAGTATAGACTAAATTCAATCAATGCAGCTCAAACTATCTCTAACTGGGGATTTTCTTGGGAAGAAAAAATTGTTAATCCTGTTGTACGTGATGTAGTAAGAAATGTTGTAGGTAATTATGACGCGGAAAGCCTTCCAACTAAACGTAATGAAATTGCAAAAGCAATTGAAGTAGGTATTTCTAAAAGTATTGATGGTTTAGAAAATTCTCCAGCTCAACTTGAGTCTGTTCAACTTAGAGAAATCGTTCTTCCTCAAAAAGTTAAAGAACAAATTGAAAGAGTTCAATTAGCTAAGCAACAAGTAGAACAAGCTCAGCAAGAAGTTGAGAAAGCTAAGCAAGATGCATTTAAACGTGAAGAAACTGAAAGAGGTAAGGCAAATGCTATCAAGATCGAAGCAGAAGGTAAAGCACATGCTATCCGTATTGAAGCAGAAGCAACGGCTAAGGCAAACAAACTTATCTCAGCTTCACTTACAACTAAGCTTATTCAACTTGAACAAATCAAGGTTCAAGGCAAGTTTAATGACGCACTTCGTGTAAACAAAGATGCAAAGATTTTCTTGACACCTGGTGGATCAACACCAAATATCTGGGTTGATATGAAAGACAAGCAACAACGTACAACTGCACGTTAATCTTTTATCTGGAGTTTTCTCCAGATAAGTTTTAAATCAATTTTACTTAGGTAGCATTAATTTAAAACTTATAACTATAAAGATATCACATATGATTAATGCATTAAACAAAGTAGACTGGGATAAGTCTGAACTCCTTCCTGTTATTGTTCAAGAAGTGGAAACAAACGAAATCCTTATGATGGCTTATATGAATAAAGAAGCATTAGAGCTTTCTCTTACTACAAAAATAGCTCATTATTTTTCTCGCTCAAAACAGCGTATCTGGAAAAAAGGTGAAAGTTCTGGTCATACACAAGCCATTAAAGAATTTTTACTTGATTGTGATAATGACACCCTTATAATTAAAGTGATTCAAGAAGGTGTAGCTTGTCATACTGGCCGTAAATCTTGTTTCTTTACCAATATCGAAACCGGTGAAGTCGTATCCGAAGTTGAAGTTGAAATGGCATCTACCTATGGTGTTATAGATGAGCTTTATCATACTCTCTTAGAGCGAAAGAATGCAGATCCTGAAACTTCATGGACCGCTAAACTTTTTGCCAAGGGTGAAAATACTATCTTGAAAAAGATTGTTGAAGAAGCCGGTGAGTTTTGTTTCGCGGTTAAAGATGATGATCATGAAGAGATGGTCTATGAGGCAGCAGATATGGTGTATCATACTATGGTTGCACTCGCTCTTAAAAACATCTCACCTGATCGTGTAAAACAAGAACTAGCACGTAGGTTTAACATGAGTGGAATAGCTGAAAAAAAATCAAGAACGGATAAATAAACCTTGAATAATCTAAGAAATATTATGCAGGATTTTATCGAGACCTTACATGTGTATGATTATATTCTTTTTGCTCTATCAGGAAGTATATTTTTAACTCTACTATTCTTAGCCATCTTAATTCGTGACAAAATAAGACCTTCTCTCCTTCTCATTCTTTTATCTTTTATCATTTTAATAGCAGGCCCTATTATAGGATATCAATTCATACATTCAACTCTTTATAAGACGAAAATTTCTGAGCTTAGTATCAAAAAACTTGAATTTTCTCAGGCTGTTGTAATCAAGGGAATCCTTACAAATCTAGGGAAACAAAGCTTCAAAAAATGTAAGATTTCATCTTCTGCGTATAAGGGTGCTAATAATTTTGTGGAAGAAATTATCTTTCCTTTAAAGCCTTTTATAAAAGAGTCGATAGTTAAAGATGACATAATTGATATTAATGATAGTATTAAGTTCAAGCTTTTACTTGAGCCCTTTACTTATACAAATGAATATAATATATCTATTAAGGTAAATTGCATATGACAACATACTTCACATTTTGGCATTGGATAGCGATAAGCTCTTTCGGACTCGTTTTTTTATTTTTTGTCTTCATCTCATTCAAAGAAGAAAATAGAAAAAATATACTTTCAATGATATTTTCATCTTTTCTTGTTATTGTAACAGCAGGTGCTTTTTCTATTATGGCTATTGATAAATACACCAAAAAAGCAACCTTATATGGGGTTAAAAACACAAGAATACTTAGAAAAGAATCCATAGTTTTTACAGGCTTTGTTAAAAATCAAGGAAATCATACTATTGGGAAGATTGTGCTAACGGTTAAACTTGTTAATAAGGGGCATGTTACAGGAAATGTAAAAGCAGGCAGCTTTTATAAGCCTAGTGGAATCTTTGACTTTGCCTTATCTTTTGGTGGCAAAAGCAAAATAAATAAGCCTCAAAAAATAGAACGAAGCTATACTGTAGCTGTAAAAATAAGACCAGGTAGTTCAAAACGCTTTAGAGTTGAAATGCCTTTTCCACCCCACTTTAAACATGTTTCAGAATTTACAAGTATCACAGCACATTAAGCCTAAGGCTTAATATTTAAGACCAATAGTACGAAGTTCTCTATTAATATGTCTTACTTGAGCATTTCTATCTCTACACCAATCAGGTGCGATTAAAGAGTCATTATCTATACCTGCAGTTATACGCTGAACTGAGACCTCTTCAGGCTTCAGTTGAATAGATTCTAAAAGTACTTCAAGATAAAGCTCTTCTGAAATAGGTTCAAAGTCACCACGCTTATACTCATTAGCTAAGGCTGTTCTTTTTGTAACATAAAGAGGATGATACTTAACTGAGTCAATTCCCCATTCATAAGCCTTCTTAGCTGTTTCTAGCATCATATGTTTATCTTCACCTGGAAGACCAAAGATAAGGTGTCCACATACATTTAACCCAAGCTTCTTAGACTTTATAATGAGTTGTTTAACATTATCACTATCATGTCCGCGGTTTATACGTTCTAAGGTTTCATCATAAATAGACTGTATTCCAAACTCTATCCAAATCTCTTTTGTCTTATTAAGTTCTGCTAGATATTCTAAGGTTTCATCTGTTACTGAATCTGAGCGTGTACCTATGCTTAAACCTACAACATCATCAAAAGAAAGAGCCTTATCGTATAAGGCTTTTAATGTATCAAAAGGTGCATAAGTATTAGTAAAAGACTGAAAATACACTAAGAACTTCTTTGCACCATACTCACGTTTAGACTTAGAAGCAATCACTTCAAACTGTTTTTCAAGCTGAAGAAGTTGCTTCTCTAGGTGTGGGTTTTCCGTAGACTCAAGGTTTAAATGAAAACCTTTTAATTCTTGAACTTCACCTAAACTAGGCGAAAAAGAATCGTTCTCACAAAACGTACATCCACCTCTAGCTACCGTTCCATCAATATTAGGACAGGTAAATCCAGAAATAGATATAGGTGCCTTATAAACTTTTTCACCAAACTTGTTTTTGAGGTATCCCCCAAATGTATATACTTGTTTTGACATAATTTTATTCATTTTATTTACTTTATTAAAATAGGTATTTACCTGTAAAACAGGCCGTACAGTATTCATCATTTTCTGAAGCAACTGATCTTAAAAGTGCATCATGTGTTAGGTAAGCTAAAGAATCTGCACCCATAAAGTCACACATCTCTTGAGAGTTCATATTTGCTGCTAATAAATTTTCTTTATCAGGTGTATCAATACCATAATAACAAGGGTCTGTTGTAGGAGGAGAAGAAATACGCATATGTACTTCCGCCGCTCCTGCTTCTTTTAGCATCTTTACAATTCTTTTAGATGTTGTTCCACGTACAATAGAATCATCAACAACAATTAGCTTCTTACCCTTAATTAAAGAGTTTAAAGGAGAAAGCTTCATCTTTACCTTTAGATCACGCATTTCTTGAGTTGGCTCAATAAAGGTACGCCCAATATAATGATTACGCATAATTCCCATCTCAAAAGGTATTCCACTTTCTTGAGAATAACCAAGAGCGGCAGGAATCCCACCATCAGGAACAGGTACAATCATGTCTGCCTCAATAGGCTCAATCTTTGAAAGTTCTACACCCATATTTTTACGCATTTGATACACATTCTTACCAAACACATCTGAATCAGGTCTAGCAAAATATACAAATTCAAAAATACAATGTTTAGGTGTTGGCTCATAGACTTGAATAGACTGAAGAGCCTTTCCCTTTTCAAAAATAATAAGCTCGCCAGGTTGAACATCTCTAACATAAGTAGCACCTACAAGATCAAAGGCACAGGTTTCAGAAGCAACTATATAACCATCACCTACCTTACCAATACTTAGTGGTCTAAGTCCATGAGGATCACGCATAGCGAACATCTTAGTACGTGATAAAAATACAAGTGAATAAGCCCCTTGAATCTTTTTAACTGCATCTACAATTCTATCGAGAAGCTTATCTTCTTCAGACTTTGCAATAAGGTGAATTAAATTTTCTGTGTCCATAAAGGTTTGAAAAATCGCACCTTTTTTAATCAGTTTATTTCTAACTTCTTGAGCATTGGTTAGGTTTCCATTATGAACAATGGCCATTTCACCAAGATCATATCTTGCAAATACGGGTTGTGCATCTAAGATAGAGTCATCTCCCGCTGTTGAATAACGGTTGTGCCCAATAGCAGATGTTCCACATAGTGTATTTAGCTTATCATCATTAAACACCTGAGATACAAGACCTCTGTCTTTAATAGTATGAACTTTTTTCCCATCAGCTGATGAGATACCACAGGCTTCTTGCCCACGATGTTGTAAAGAATGAAGCGAGAAGTACGCTAACTTTGAAGCCTCAGGGTGATTAAATATCCCTACTACAGCACATTTTTCGTTTAATTGTCTTTCCATTAATCTAATCCTAAACAGTCTGATATATTATATAAACCAGCTTCTTGAGAAACTAGCCATTTTGAAGCTCTTAAAGCTCCTTTAGCGAAGGTATGTCTTGAAGTTGCCGTATGGTTCATTTCTATAAACTCACCATCATTATAAAAACCAACTGTATGACGACCAACAATGTCCCCGCCACGAAGGGCCATTACAGCAATTTCATCTTTTGTACGTTCTCCAATATTTCCATTACGTCCACTAACTCTAACCTTATCAAGGTCTAAGTTACGTCCCTTAGCTGCAGATTCTGCAAGGGTTAATGCCGTACCTGAAGGAGCATCTTTTTTATGTTTATGATGCATCTCTACTACTTCTATATCAAATCCTTCTAAGACCTTAGAAGCTTGTTCAACTAACTTCGATAAAACAGCCACACCTAAAGACATATTTGTTGCATAAAGAATAGGCATTTTTTCGCTTGCATCTTTTAATAAGTTGGCTTGGTGTAACTCTAAACCTGTTGTAGCTATTACAAGTGGCTTAGGGTATTCTAAGGCTTTTTCCAAAAGGGCTTGAGTTGCGTCAGGAAGTGAAAAATCTACAACAACATCACAAGCCTTAAGAAATACACCTAAATCATTTGTGACAAGAGCAGCAGGATCAATTGCAAAGTCCAAAGAGTTTCTTACATACACTGTTGAGAGTATTAAATTCTCTTCTGCTTTTAAATCTTGAAGAAGTAATTTCCCAACTCTACCTGTTCCACCATATACGCCAACTTTTATCATCTTTTACCCTCTTTTAACTATTTAGCTTTTCATCTATGTAAGTAATTACATTTACACCGGCTACCGCACCATCACCTGCTGCAGAAACCACTTGTTTAGGAGCATCAATACGTAAATCACCTGCTGCAAAAAGGCCAGGTATATTCGTCTTCATTTTTAAATCAACAATAACATTTCCCGACTCATTTAAGGCACAAATTGACTGGCCTTCATCATCCATTAAGATACCATTATTTACATTCATACCAACAAAGGTAAAGATACCAGGTACTTCTAAATCTCTCTCACCCTCAGGTGTCATTACCTTAAGGCCATTTACACCCATTGCATCACCGTAAGCTTCAACAATCGTTGTATTTAAAATAAGATCAATATTTTCTGTTTCTTTTAAACGCTTAATAGTGTTTGGCGCTGAGCGAAAGCTATCACGTCTGTGCACAAGATAAACTTTTGAACAGATATTTGAAAGATAGAATGCTTCTTCTAATGCAGTATCACCACCACCAATAACAGCTACTTCTTTATTCTTGTAAAAGAAACCATCACAAGTTGCACAAGTAGATACACCCTTTCCAAAAAGTTCATCTTCTCCTTTGAAACCAGCACGTTTAGGAGTAGAACCTGTACAAACAATAACACTCATCGCGTCTTCAGTCGTTCCATCACCCTTATAAATAGTAAAGTTTCCATCTTCTTTAAGTTCAACTCTTTTAACTTCAACCATTGCATGCTTAAGTCCAAAACGTTGACATTGTTCAGGCCAGGGTATCATCAAGTCCATACCTGTAATCTCGCCAGTAACACCGGGATAGTTTTCAATTTCAGAAGATCCTGTGATTTGACCACCAGGCATTCCCATTTCAAACATTGTTACATTATTTAGTCCACCACGTGTTGCATATAAACCTGCAGTTAAACCAGCAGGTCCACCACCAATAATTGCTAAATCTAACATAATTTTCCTTTTATACAAAAGCAATAATCTTAGTTATTGCAATACGATTCATTATACTAATTTTATATATTATATTTGTGTAATAAAACTCACACTTAGACTATAATTCACTTGGTATTTCATTAATTGTATCTAGTTCTGCAATGATACTATTTTGTTTATAAAGACCCTCTTTAACTTTCTTTATAATAAACACTGATGGGGTCTTGTAAATGTTAAAACGTTGCACAATTTTCAAGATGGTATTGGTTCCTGAACGCACATAAGTTACGTTTTCATTAGAGGGAAAGTTTTGTTGATAATAATCTATGGCTAATATTTTATATTTTGGACGTAGTTTATTAAGGTTTTCTATCGTTCCCGATTTTTTAGAGCTGTAAAAAACAACAAGGTATTGTTCTTCAGTAGGTTTAAAAATATCAGCTTTTTTATAAACAAGCCATTTGTCAAAGTCAATAAATTTATATTCTTGGAATTTGTAGTTGAAGTAAGCGAAGGCAATTGCAATCATACCTGCGCCAAAAAAAGAAGCTAAAAGGGTACCGACTGAGAACAGTCCGCTACCACGTCTTGCCATAAATTATGCTAGTAAAGCGTTAAGCTTTTCTTCAAAAGCTTGTTTAGAAGCGGCTCCAACCATTTGTTCAACAACTTCACCGTCTTTGAAAAGGATGATAGTTGGAATTGAACGGATACCATACTTAATAGCGATATCTTGTTGCTCATCTGTGTTTACCTTACAGATTTTTGCTTTTCCATCAAAATCTTCTGCTAGTTCTTCGATTACTGGCGCGATCATTCTACATGGACCACACCATGGTGCCCAAAAGTCTACTAGAGCAACGCCCTCGTTAATTGTTTCGTCAATGTTTTCTGATGTAACTTCGATGTATTTTGCCATACGCAGTTCCTTGTTTTATTTATGTGAGAGCATTATAGCAATGATTTTCTTTAAAAAGTCTTAGTTGTTTTTCTAAATAAGAGTGAAATTATCCTATTTAATATAATCCCCTAGATACTGATATTCTCTATCAATTTACAGGTGCCATTTTGAACAGAAATCGCATCAATTTGGAAGCACAGGTCTAGATTCTTTCTTTGCATAAATCTATGCGCAGTGTTAATAACGTGTTGAAGTTTCTTAGGGGTTATATTGTATAGGGGGTCATATGAAGAGCCTGACTTAACTTCAATAAAGTGAAGGACTTCATCTTTAATAGCAATAATATCTATCTCTCCACCTCTAAGGGTAAAGTTTCTCTCTATTATTTGATATCCAAGTTTTTGAATATATGTACATGCTATTTCTTCTGCTATATCTCCGAGGGCTCGACTCATCTTTAATCCAATTTTACAATGTTTCAGTTAAACTAAAATATACACTATCAATAACTTTTGTCTTAACACGAGCATATACACTTTCATTAAAGGGGCAATATCTATCATCTCATTTGCAGAAATTATTTTATCTTCTTTAAGAATCAACATAGGGTCTGCCGCACAATTGAAAATAGTTTCAAATGTGTTAGACAAAAGAAATTCTGGCATAGACATAGCCTTAAAGTATAAAATTCACAAACATCAGTTTAAATGTCAACTAGATTTTATCATAAGAAATATTAAATAACTTTAAAAAACATTTTATTGGATTTTGAACTGAATTGTTACCAAGGTCATATAAAAGAAGCAAGTTGAGCTTATTATCTCATTTGCTTTTGATTAAGAAGACTGTCCATTAACTTGATATTGGGGAGAAAAAGTAGCAGAGTGTATTTAAAGAAACACCAAACATTTTTAAAACCGTGTTATTGGCATCAATAAAATGTCTTTCATCAGCTATAAACATAAGATCTCTAGATTTATTCAAGACCTAATTTATACTGATTACCTGGTGCAAGGTATTTGTTTAATTAAGCCTCTATACGAATCATTGAAGGAACCGTATTAACAAAAGAAGCTTCACTAAGCTCTTTCATAATAGACTGAATATTTTTTTCAACTGCCTCATGTGTTGCAAAAAGAAGATTTGCACTACCATTATCAATAGGTCTTTGAAGTACCGTTTCAATAGATATATCATGGTCTGCAAACATCTTAGTCACTGATGATAAAACACCTGGCTTATCTTCAACACCCATACGTAAATAATATTTAGAAACAATTTCATCTTTAGACTTAAGTGTAAGGCCATTTTCCAAAGGAGTATGGAAACCAAGCATTGGAGAACCCTTACCGCGTCTTGCAATATCAATGATATTAGCAACTACAGCAGATGCTGTTGCATCTCCACCAGCTCCGGGACCATAAAATAATGTTTCTCCCACCTTATCGCCTATAACAGAAACTGCGTTCATTACACCATCTACTTTAGCAATCATTTGATCTGCTTTAACAAGGGCAGCATGTGTACGAAGTTCTACTTCATTTCCACTTTTTTTAGCAATAGTAAGAAGCTTGATGACATAACCAAACTCTTTCGCAAAGGCAATATCATCTTGAGTAACATTGTCAATACCCTCAATTAAAATATCTTCAGGTTTTGCGTCAAAACCATAAGCAATAGATGCGAGTATTAGAAGCTTATGTGCCGCATCAAAACCGCCTACATCAAAGGTAGGATCAGCTTCTGCGTAGCCAAGAGCCTGTGCTTCATCAAGAATAGGTTGATAATCAACACCCTCATTCATCATCTTAGTCATCATATAATTACAAGTACCGTTCATAATACCTTGTATAGACTCGATATGATTAGCTGTCAAACCATCTCTAAGTGCATTAATAATTGGAATGCCACCAGCAACCGCTGCCTCATACTCAAAAGGAATATCACCCGCAAGTTCTTGAAGCTCATATCTATGGTAAGCAAGAAGAGCCTTGTTTGCAGTAACAACTGATTTACCCTTAGCAAGAGCTGCTTTTACAACTTCAAAAGGGCCATCAATCCCACCCATAAGTTCAACAACTATGTCTATCGCAGGATCATTAATAATATCCATTGGGTCATTTGATAGTTTAATATCTACACCACGGTCTTTATCTAAGTTATTTACAACACCAGATTTTACAGAAATTACTTTTCCAGCTCTAGCCGTGATAATATCAGCATTATCTTTTAAGATATTTACTACTGAGGTACCAACTGTACCTACTCCAATTACACCAACTTTAAGCATTGTCTTCCTTTTTCACTTCTTCTGTTTTTTCACAATCAAATTGTTTTAAAAATTCTTTGATATTTCTAGCTGCTTGACGGATTCTATTATCATTTTCAATTAGTGCTATACGCACATAACCTTCTCCATAAGCGCCAAACCCAATACCTGGAGCCACCGCTACACCCGCTTCAACAAGAAGTTTTTTAGAAAATTCCAAAGAACCTAGGTGAGCTGCACATTCAGGAATCTTCGCCCAAGAGAACATAGA
Organism: Sulfurimonas sp.; assembly: GCA_012963655.1. Taxonomy (GTDB): domain Bacteria; phylum Campylobacterota; class Campylobacteria; order Campylobacterales; family Sulfurimonadaceae. Next base: position 8,155 of record DTVI01000114.1, on the reverse strand, counting down.
TGCTTGATTTTTTCGAATCTTCCAACCCGCTCTATCAAAGGCTTCAATTAAAACTTCTTGTCTATGATTATACTTATCTGTAATGTCTTTTACACATTGTTGATCTCCATTTAGCGCAATAGTCGCTGCTACTTGAATAGGCGTAAACATTCCATAATCTAACCAAGACTTAATTTTTTGAAGCGCGCCAATAAGCTTTGGATTTCCTACAAAAAATCCAACTCTCCAACCCGCCATATTATATGACTTAGAAAGAGTAAATGATTCAACTGCTACATCTTTTGCACCCGGAACAGACATAATAGAAGGCGTTACATAACCATCAAAGGTGATGTCACCATAAGCAATATCTGAGATAACATAAAAACGTTTATCTTTTGCCATAGCCACAAGACGAACATAAAATTCTGGAGTAACCGTAGCTGTTGAAGGGTTATGTGGAAAGTTCACAAGCACATACTTAGGCTTAGGTGAGTTTTCTATGAACATTCTTTCTAAGTCTTTAAAGAACTTATCTTCATCTAGCTTATAATCTTCATCAAATTCAATTCCAAATTTAACAACAGAACCACCCGCTAAGATAAACGAATATTCATGAATAGGATAAGTAGGGTCAGGAACAACGGCTAAGTCCCCTGGATTTGTTATCGCGTAGGTTAAATGCGCGTAACCTTCTTTTGAACCCATAGTAGCAACCGCTTCAGTTTCTGGGTTAATATCACAATCATATCGACGTTTATACCAATCAGAAATTGCAATAAGAAGTTTAGGAATACCCTTAGAGGTTGAGTAACCATGGGTTTTTGTTTTATTAGCTGATTCAACAAGTTTTTCTCTAATATGTTCAGGAGTATCCCCATCAGGGTTACCCATAGAAAAATCAATTACATCTGCACCGGCGCGACGTTCTTTCATTTTTAATTCATTTACTTCTGCAAACACATACTTAGGAAGTCGGTCTATCCGACCAAACTGTATCTCGTCGAACATTTTTTTGCCTTCGGTTTAAAACCTAGCGTGTTCCTTTTGCTTGAACTCGTAGGCCTTGTTTAATATTTTTTAGACTGTAAAGGTCTGCAATTTTCACATAACTTGTATCTTCGGGAAGTTTCAAGGTTATTTTCTTTGTTCTTTTATCGCGTTTAAACACTTTGAGAAGATGCAATTCTTTGTCATAAAATGAAACATAAGGATACCAATTGTTTCCTTTCAAAGACCATAGAACAAGAGATTTTGTGGATTTTACATTAAGCCAATGTTCATAAAGTGACTTTTTAAGTACTCTTTCCGTATAAGGACGTAATTCATTGAGCATTAGATAAGCGTTTTTTATATCTACATGATACGACCATTTTGTTTGTGATTCTCTATCAATATCAACAATATCACAGCCTCTTTTTTGCAAGGCTTTTTTAAGTAGAACAGGATCAATTGCATACTCACTAGTTAAGCGAATCGTCCAGAAAAAACCACTTTCATCTTGTTTAGCTCTGTCCGTTATAAAGCGGTAGTACCCCATTGACTGAAGTGTATCAGACATAATTTTAACAAAAAACAAGGGATATCCACTGGATTGGAAGGTAAGATGCATTTCTTGAGGTTTTTTGAAAAATAAGTCTAAGAGGCCATTATCTTTTAAGGTTTGTATCACATTAGCCACGTCAACACGGTTATTAAGAATAAACTCAGGTGTATCAGAAAAAATAATATTAATAAATTTAATATGACGTGCATAGGTGTTTTCACCTAAAAGCGATTGTATTTTATTTCCTAGTTTTTCTTCATGGCTAAGTTCAATTTCTTTAGGCTCACTGGGTTCTAGCGTATAGGTTTGCGCTTGTAAATATAAGACACTCAAACATAATATAAAAAAGAGGGGCTTTACCAAGATTTACCTCTGTTTTTTTCTTTAAACTCAGAACGTGTTAATTTAGACAGACTTGCATTTTCATAAGAAAACCAAACCTTGCTTTCATCTCTATAACTTTTTTCTACGCCATTAACTTCAAACTTAACATAACCATGTCCCATTACTAAGAGCCATTCTTTGTCAGGATCAAGTTCAAATGATCTTGAACTAATTTTTTGTGTACGCTTAAAAGTTTCTAAGTCTACAATCCCTATCCAAAGTTTACTTTTTGGAGAAACTTCAAATTTACTGGTATGAATAGGTTCTACAACAACTTCATCTATATCAGTTTTGTCTTTTATAAGAGACTTAGTAGCACCTAAACTATTTAAATTAAGCTTGGCTTTTTCTATGGTTGAGTTTTTTAACTCATTAACAATCTTAGTACTTTGAACTTCAATATTTTTTTGAGGTTTAGAGAGAGGTTCTGATGTTGATTCTGGCTTAAGTAGCATATATAAAGCACCTAAAACTAAAATACCTACAAGGATATACATATTTTTATTGACAGAATTTTTGTCAGTTTCAGTTTGTTGAGAAACAATAAAGGGCTCTTTTCCCTTAATATCTTGTGTACTTGAACTTTTTAAATAATCTTCTTTAAGTTCATGCAAGTCAATATTATAGTCTCGTTCTAAGATTGAAGTAAAACCCATAAACTGGATCTTACTCATTCTTGAAAATTGTTTATTTAATATATCTTCAACAAACTTTCTTGCAATATGCGTTCTTTCAAAAATCTTATGTGCGCCAATACCTTTTAGTTTCTCTAAACCAGTCATTAGTAATTACCTCATCCTATCCATTAATATCGCACTCGCTACACTCACATTTAAAGAATCAAAGTCGTTAGCCATTTTTATACTAACTTCAAAATCTAATTTTTTAACTGCGCGTGTAGGAATCCCTTGTGCTTCGCTTCCCATTATTAGTGCTCGTTTACCCTTACACTGAACTTGACGGATATCATTTCCATCCATAGTTGCCCCATAAAGGGTAAATCCATCAAGTTTTAATTCATTTAGAACATCATATAAATTATGCTCATGAACTATAGGCATATCATAAGCTGCTCCTGCTGAACTACGAACTACATTTTCAGCTTGGAAATGCTTAATCCCCGTTACCACAACAGCGTCTACCCCAAGTGCGTAGGCAGAACGAAGAATAGCGCCCATATTGCCCATATCGGTAATTCCTGCTAAAACTACAACAAATTCAGGTTTTGAAAGATCTTTTAAATCATAAAGAACAAGATCATCTACCTCCGCTAAAAAGCCTTGGTGGTTTCCTGTTTTACTCATTGACTGAGCAGCATTATCAGGAATTCTTTTGAGTTCAAAATCCATACGCATTAAACGCGAATATTCTTTTTTATCAAGTTCTTTTGAGACAAAAACTGTCTTAACCTTAGACGGATGTTTTTCTATTAGGTAATAAACCGGTTGTTTTCCATATATAATCATAAGATGGAGTTTATCTAAAATTCTCTTAAGTATATGACATAATTGTAATAATTCAGCAAACGGAAATAAAGAAGATGAAATATAATGGCTAATGTTACATATAGTATAGTTTGTTATTATATTTAAGGATAATGATTTTTTAAAATATTATTTTTTGTTTAATCAATGTAGAGTTTTCTAAACTTCACTTCTTTTAAGAAACTCTTATTTTCCTGGCTTAATCATCTTGTGTTAGACGAGTGTAACATTCTTTTATATTTTCACCTGTAATTTTAGAGATGAGTTTTGAAGCGGTTTTTTTAGACATATCTAGAGATAATACATCTTTTTCACTAATAGTACTTTGTCTAGCTGCCCCTGCTTCTACAACTACAACCCATTCCCCTTTGATAGTATCTTTGGGAATTTGTTTTAAAATATCTTTTGCTGGACCATGAAAGAAGCTTTGATACTTTTTAGTTAACTCTTTAGCAAAAAATACACGACGATTAGGTACTTCTTCAGCTAACTCTTTCATAAGCTTATCTAAACGGTGAGGTGCTTCATATAGAACTGTCGTAAAACCATTATGTAAAGCTCCTTGAAGTCCCTTTGATCTATCTTTTCCTTTATGGGGTAGAAAACCAAAAAACAGCATTTGTGTATTTACAAAACCACTAGCGACAAAGGCTGTTAAAAGTGCATTTGCTCCAGGTAAAATATCATATTGCACTGCATTATCTTGGCAATATCTAACGAGTAATTGACCTGGATCTGAAATCCCTGGCATCCCAGCATCAGAAACATATACAACATCTGCATCAAAAAATTCCTTCGATACTTTTTGAATAAAAGCTTTTTCATTATGAGAATGCAAGGAAATAAATTCTTGTTCTTTACGCTGTAGATTATAACGTTCCGATAAAATATGTAAAAGCTTTTTAGTGACACGCGTATCTTCACATAACAATATATCTGCATGTGCAAGTTTATCCATAGCTCTTAATGAGATATCAGCAATATTTCCAATAGGTGTTGGTACTAAAGTAAGCATAAAAAACCTTTTAAAAAGTTATCTTAGTTTTTGAAGAGTTGTGGATAAATTAGAAAGAAAGAAAAAGACAGCCAGTGGCTGCCTTGAGGTTGGTGACTACTTTGAGTAACGCTTGTTGAATTTTTCAATTCTACCAGCTGTATCTACCATACGCTCAGAACCTGTAAAGAATGGGTGACATTCGTTACAGATTTCAACTTTAATAATGTCTTTTACAGACTTAGTTTCAAATGTGTTTCCACATGCACATGATACTGAACAGTTAAGTTGTTCTGGGTGAAGATTTTTTTTCATCTAAGTTTCCTTGTGTGTCACGCTCTGTACGTAATCACTGTATATTTTTTTTAAAATCCGTACGGGTGCGGATTTATAATACGCGAATTATAACTAAACTTGGTTTAAATTTCAATAAGAGTTCAAAGCTTAAATAAGAATCTTTGAAGCAATAGCCATTGCAGCTGATTCAGATCTTAAAATCATAGGCGTATCAAGACGAAAACGCTTGAAATTTTCCAGCTTAGCTTTTTCCTCTATTGAAAAGCCTCCTTCACACCCTATAAGAACTGTTTTAACCTCATTCTCACAACCCAAGACCTCATCACAAAAATCAAGGACTATCGTTTCAGGGTTTTGTTGTAAAAAGGCGTCTAGGGTCTTGAAGGTTTCAAAAATCATTTGTCTACTTCGTCCACATTGTTGAGAAGAAGTTTCTAAAACCCGTTCATATCTTTGGATATCTGTTTTAAAGTTCTTTTGACTCCGTTCACAATAAATAAATGATATCTTTGTTACACCTATCTCATTTAAACTCGGAAGAACTTTTTCAACTGACTTAGGATCTATCACACACCAAGCGATATGCAAATCAATTTCAGATTTCAGTTCTTTTATTTCACTAGATATAAGTTCTAAGATTGCAGAACGACCATCTAGACTATCAACCTTATATTGGTACAAGCTTTCACTTTGGGATTTACTTCTGAAATATAAAATATCATTTATATCATGACGGCGGACTTTAAATAAGTATTTGTAGTCTTCACCCTTAAGTTTTAAGGGTGATTTACCTGCATCAGTATTAAAAAGAAATTGCACTGGCCATCCCTGAAAAAGCACCAACAAGTATAAGAAGAAGCAACTCTATGATTTGGTAGTTAAATCCAAGTTCACAATAATCATTTTTTACCATTAGGCCAAACTTCAAAACCTTCATAAAGGCCTTATTTCTTTTTATTTCTAGAGTGGTAATAGCAAATACTGCTAAAATCATCAAAAGATTAGCAGGCGTGAGACTAAGATGTTTCACTGCCATCATTATACTTCCCGTTAAAATAACTGCCGATGTTAAAGAGATATGAAAAATCATTAATATTTTTATTCGCATTGTAAATACCTTAAAATTACTACTAAACTTATGAAGTAAAATCATAATTATTAAGACTATCATCAAAGCCATTACACTATATATGTGCAAACTTTGACTCATTTCATACATTTCATTCATATACAACCCCTTAAAAGTTAAATTTTACCCTAGTTTTCTTATAATACCCCATATTTAAAAGGGATGAGCAATGGCAATATTAATAGAAGATGCACTAAAACAGATAGATGAATGGGTTGAGCCCCTACATTCTGAGATTGTTTCACTTGAAGCTTCTTTGGGACGTATTCTTTCTAATGATATTATTGCAGTTTACAACCTGCCTGCTTTTAATAATTCTGCCATGGATGGTTACGCGATTAAGCATAATGATGAAGGTAAAGAAGTTATTGTAGGAGAAACTATTTTTGCAGGTGACAATTCAGATGCAACTGTTTCAAAAGGCTGTACCCTTAAAATCATGACAGGAGCACCTATCCCTATGGGAGCTGAAGCTGTTGTTCCTATCGAAGACATTGAACATGTATCTGATAATGTTATTTCCCTTCCTTCATCCATACGAAAAGAACAACATATTCGTTATGCAGGTGAAGATATCAAAGCCGGTGACTTACTCTTAAAATCTGGGCATAAACTTCATGCTCACCACATCACTATGTTAGCTTCTCAAGGTATCTCCCACGTGTATGTTACTAAGCGTCCTCGCGTCGCAGTTTTTGCCTCAGGAAAAGAACTAAAGATGCACTTTGAAACTGTAGAAGATCACCAGATTCATAATACAAATACCCCTACTTTCTTAGCAAGAGCCCGAGAGCTAGGATGTGAAGTTATCTTCATAGGAACAGCAGAAGACACTATAGAAGATATTAAGGCACACATTTCTTCAGCCCTTGAAGGAAGCGATTTAATCATCACTTCAGGTGGCGTAAGTGTAGGCGACGCAGACTTTACAAAAGAAGCATTCGATTCATTTGATTATGAAAAATATTTCTCAAAGATTAATATTAAACCTGGTAAACCAACTACCTTTGGACGTATTGGAAGAACCTATGTACTAAATCTACCGGGGAACCCCTTAGCTGCAGCTGTGAATTTTGAAATCTTTGCCCAAAGTATCATCTTAAAATTACATAATGCAAGACTCCCTTATATTGGAACTTTCAAGGCAAAAATGAAAAAAGACTTTGTGCAAAGAGCTGGAAAGTATACGGTTATTCCGGGATATTATGACGGAGAATTTTTCACACCCGTAGACAAAAGAAGTCCGGGTATGGTTACACCCTTAGCTCAATCAAATGCCTTTATGATAACAGATGATAAAATATCTGAAATTAAAGCAGAAGAAACTATTTTACTTATTCCTACTAGGTGGCAAATGTGCACCAAAGAAAAATCTGAAATTATTACTACATTAAGTTCTAAAGTATCTTGATTTATAAGCCTTAAGGTCTTATACTAGTTATATATAGAGAGTTTTGGAGGTGTATTATGCTACTAACTAGATTAGAACCTTTTGCCGAGTTACAAGAGTTAGAAAGTCGGTTTTCAAATCTTATACTTAACACTAATCCAGGAGAATTTCATCCCGCTGTAAATACACATGAGGGAAAATTTGCTTATCATATTGATATAGACCTACCTGGCGTTAAAAAAGAGGATATTCATATCTCTATGGATGGAAAACTTTTAATTATCAAGGGAAAAAGAGAGACTAAAGATGAAGTTAAAGAAGATGATTATTATAGTATGGAGTCTCATTTTGGAGCTTTCCAACGAAGTTTTTCTTTACCAGATGATATAGATATTGAGAATATTCATGCTCAAGATCATGAAGGTGTTTTAGATATTGTAATACCTAAAATTCATGTAAATGATGAAATAAAAGAGATTAAAGTTGCTTAGGTTCTTTAAACCGTATTGGGGTTGATAAAGATTTCACCCTCAAGGACCTTATCCCAAAGAGCTTCGTCATGCCAGTCTTCTTTTACTGCTTGTGAAAAAAGTATCTTAGACGGCTCAATTAGACCCATGTTTTCATTATAAGCATCTGCTCTAAAACCCTGAGCGTAGCCTGTTTTTGTTTCATGGACGATAATGGAATGTAAACTTACTTCTTTTTCACCATTTACCATCTTTATACAAGAAAGCATCTTATCTACCATAATAAAAATCACACGGGAAAATTGTTCCGCTGAAGGGGATACTGGAAGTTGTACCCATCTGTCAGAATGCGTCTTCATATCTTTCAAATATTCTTTACCATCTGAGTCCCATAAGGCGATAGCATGATCAAAAGACTCTATTAGGTCCTTAATTGAGCGCTTCATCAAACCAAAGTCAAAAACCATTTGACCATGATCTAA
>DTVI01000113.1:1218-2234 GCA_012963655.1 Sulfurimonas sp. | reverse complement strand
AATGTAGATAAGCTGATATTTAAAAAAAAGCACAAGGGCTGCCGTCCTTCCACTAAAATTGTTTTATAAAATTTTCTTATCCAAAACAGTTAATATTAGATTTAATTTGTTTTTATAGTAAAAAAGTGATAATTAATTAATTGTTCATAAAAGGCGAAGGTATGAAAGCATCGGATTTATTTGTAAAAGCATTAGAAAACGAAGGTGTTGAATATGTTTTTGGTATTCCTGGTGAGGAAAACTTAGATGTCTTAGAATCATTAAGAAAATCAAGTATTAAGTTAATCCTAACAAGACATGAACAAGGTGCAGGTTTTATGGCTGCTACATATGGAAGGCTAACGGGTAAGGTGGGTGTGTGTATGGCAACCCTTGGACCGGGAGCTACAAACCTTGTTACTCCAGCCGCGTACGCAAACCTTGGTGGCATGCCTATGCTAATGATTACAGGACAAAAGCCTATTAAAACAAGCAAGCAAGGACTGTTTCAAATCGTTGACATTGTTCAAATGATGAAGCCTTTAACCAAGTATAGTAAGCAAGTGGTTGATGCAAAGAACATTGCATCCATGGTAAGAAAAAGTTTCAAGGTAGCTCAAGAAGAAAGACCGGGGGCTGTTCATATTGAACTTCCTGAGGATATAGCAGAAGAAGATGTAGAGATGGACCTTTTTGAAGTTATTCATAATGAATATCCTCTGGCAAAACCTTCTGTAATAAAAGAAGCCTTAGAGATGATACAAAAGGCGAAACATCCTTTATTATTAGTAGGAGCAGGGGCCAATAGAACACACATAGGAAATTCTTTGAAGAATTTTGTTGATTCTTCTGGAATACCATTTTTTATGACCCAGATGGGTAAGGGTGTGATAGATGAGTCTCATCCTAATTATTTAGGTACGGCAGCGCTTTCGAGTAATGATTACATACATTGCGCAATTGATAGGTCTGACCTTATTATTAATGTGTGTTAGCAAGTATAGCATTACAAGACATGGCAGAAGTAAATAATGTCT
>DTVI01000113.1:0-1208 GCA_012963655.1 Sulfurimonas sp. | reverse complement strand
GATAGAAAAACCTCCTTTCTTTATGGAAAAAGGGGGGAAGAAAGTGATACATGTAAATTTTTTTAAGTTCACAAGTAGATGATACTTATTTTCCTCAACTAGATGTTATTGGTGATATATCTTGTAATATTAAAGCTATGCATGAAGGTTTAGTAAAACAAGAGCATTGGGACTTTAAATATTTTGCTAGAGTAAAAGAAGAAACGAAAAAACATTTATCAAAGTATTATGAAGATGGAAGGTTTCCTCCCCTTCCTCAAACCGTAGTACAAAAGATAAGAGACGCTCTGGGAAAAGAAGATATTGTAACACTTGATAATGGCGTATATAAGATATGGTTTGCAAGAAATTATGAATGTTATGCACCTAATACTATGTTATTAGATAATGCCCTTGCTACTATGGGAGCAGGTCTGTCTTCTGCGATAATGGCTAAGATGCTTTATCCTGAAAAAAAGGTTATCTCTGTGTGTGGTGATGGAGGATTTATGATGAACTCACAAGAGATTGAAACAGCTGTTAGACTTGGCCTTAACCTTGTAGTGATTATTTTAAATGATAATTCTTATGGAATGATTAAATGGAAGCAAGAAGGGATGGGGTTTGAAAACTTTGGCTTAGACTATAAGAATCCTGATTTTGTTATGTACGCACAAAGTTATGGGGCTAAGGGATATAAACCAACTTCAAATAAAGAGTTTATAGAAACCTTAGATACAGCCTTAAAGGGAAAAGGCGTTCACCTTATTGACTTAGAAGTGGATTATTCTTTAAACCATAGTATCTTGAATGAGTTGTTGAAAAATAAAGAATGTTTAACATAAAAATGAAGGAATAAGATGAAAAGTATTACAGTAACTGCACCTTATGATGAACGTGTGTTAGCAAGTATAGCCTTACAAGACATGGCAGAAGTAAATAATGTCTTAGATTTAGCTAAAAAGACTTATGACGACCCTTCTTTATGGTTAAGTAAATATAAACGTATAGAGATTTTAGAAAAGACTATGCAGATAATGTCTTCAAAGATAGAAGAGTTAACCTTAATAGCTGCTAATGAAGGGGGTAAACCTTATAGCGATTCAAAGGTTGAGGTAATACGCGCTATTAATGGTGTTAAGATTGCCATAGAGCATTTAGGTGCCTTTGAGGGTAAAGAGATTGCCATGGGACATACCTGAAAATATTATACTGAAGCTCAAGGCAAG
>DTVI01000112.1 GCA_012963655.1 Sulfurimonas sp. | reverse complement strand
AAGGGCTTAGAAAAAGAAGGTGTATTTAAAAGACTAAGATGTTTAGTAAAATCATGAAATGTTTCATTAATAAGTCTTGTAAGGTCTAGTTTATTAAGATAAAAAGCAGAATCAATACCATCCATTTCATCTAAAAACTTATAAGTAGAATTTAAAGACTTTCGCTTTTGCAACTGTTCTTGGGAATAAAGAGAATCATCATATTTAGATGGTTTAGGGGTACATGCTGTTATTGTAAACAGCAGTATTAAAAGAAATAGTTTAAGCGTATAGTTCATATATATAAATAAGGCTTGTCTTCAATTTTTAGTTACACGCAGGAACGTTACCACTATCACGAGCATATTCAACCATAAAGTCACGTAAATGACGTGCACGTTTACGATACTTTTTACTGTTAAAATATTTCCATGATTTTTTTGCTTTTTTATTATCTAAATGGAGGTTAGCAAGTTTAATACCCTTATTCTTCTTATTTAAAAGTTTTTTCCATTGTCTCATTCGTTTACTAGCAGCTACTTTTTGACCACCACCATGACATTTACGACATTTTTTTATATAAGCTTTTTGACCCTTGTACACCGCCGCTTCTAAGGCAGGTATAAATAATAAGCTAAAAATGAAAAGTAAGCTAAGGGGAAATTTCATAAACACGCTCCAGTAAGGCAAAAGCCACTAACTAAAGTAGCTTTCTTAATCTAATATAATCAATTATCTTTATTTTAATCTTTAAAGGCTTAAAGGTGCCCTCGTAGAATAAATGAATTCACTCTTAAGTATAAAACGATCCAATAAGTCTAAAATTTGAGTTAAAAGGTTACATGAAACCTAAAACCTTATCCACTTGAAGCTCTATACCCCATTACCTATAATTGAAACTTATGGTAGAGGGAGTCTTTTAAATTAATAATACCTCTTTTATTTAAGGATTCAAGAACAGATGGCGTACATTCAACATCCCCTGGCCATTCTCGTTCAAATCCATCAATCTTACTTTTATTCGTTCCATCGATTCCTATCATATTCTCATATAAATAAAAATCTCTTTGTGCATCTATATTATTAACCACACGCCACACCAACATATAGGCATTATCTAAGTCGTTTTTTTGCTCATCTACAAAGGCTACAACACGAAGATATTGGCCTAAATGCTTAATCTTCTCAAAAACTTCTTTCATAGGCTTCGCCTTATTTACAGCAATAACTGTTATAGGGTTTCGCGTACGCCTCATATATTGACGTACTCCCTTAATACAATCATCACAATCTTGTAGTTTATCAAGTAAGACATCATCATTTAAAATTTCAGGGGCCTCAATCATAGGGGCACCGGTACAATCTAAACCAAGCTTTCCACCAATTAAGGCCTCAGGGCTAGAATGATCTAGCGCGTCTGTAATACCTTCCGTTATTAGTACACGAGAGGTATGAAAACGATTTAAAATATGAGTTACTATAGGTTCATAATTACTTAATCTTGGCGCTTCTTCACCTACAAAAATAGCATGTTTTACAAAGCTCATCTGCCCTGTTCCCCAAAATGCGTGCATAAACTGCTTAGCATGCCCTTTATATAATGGCTTCATTTTTCCTAATATTAGATTATGAAAAACACCATTTTCTGGCATATGATAGTCTATTAGGTCGGAGGCTGTAGTTTTAAGAAGGGGTAAGAAAACACGTTCAGTTGCCCATCCCATAAACTTATCTTCTAAGGGTGGTTTTCCCACAACCGTAGCTAAAAATATTGGATGTTTTTTATGCGTGATAGCACTAACCTTCATCACAGGATAAGGCTCTTCAAGGGTATAATACCCTGTATGATCACCAAAAGGGCCTTCAACTTTTAACTCACATGGGTCAACCCATCCCTCAATCACATAATCCACATCATCAGGAATATATAAAGGCGTGGTTAACGACTTTACAATGCGAGCTGGTTTTTTAGTAATAAGACCATACATTAATAACTCATTTACCCCATAAGGTAAGGGAGCTGTTGCACACCAAGTATACAGAGGATTTCCTCCTATAGCTATGGACACAGGCATTTTTTTGCCTTTTCTTTGGTATTGATCAAAAAAATGTGAAGAATCTTTATGAACTTGCCAGTGCATACCAAGATGTTGGTCATCATACATTTGAAGTCTATACATACCTAGATTTACAAGTTCACCATCAAGACTTTGGGTATATACCTGTCCCATAGTAATAAAAGGGCCCCCATCTTCT
>DTVI01000111.1:6704-8903 GCA_012963655.1 Sulfurimonas sp. | reverse complement strand
ACCATTAAAAAAGAAGTCTCAAGAGAAGGGCTTTTAATCATTGTCATGCATTATATGACACTTGTTGGAAACAGCTCAAACTCTTTAGAAACCACTAAACTATTAGAAAAAATGTGTTCAGAATTATTAACGGCTGAGTTTGTAACAATTTGGCGGGTAAATGATAAAAATGTTTTTTCAAAAAGTTTACAAAATGGAAAAGAAATTACTTTGAAAAATAAGAAAGGCTTAATTTATGAGTCTTTTAATGCAAACCAATCTGCAATTCATAATTTACTCAATTCAAACAAAACATACCTCGTAGATGAAGATAATGTAAAGAACCTTTCGTTTAAAGATATGCTTCTTTTCCCTATACAAAATGAAAGGGATGAGATTATTGCTATTGTACAAGCGTGTACACATACTAATGATCTTCAGCAATTTACACTAAATGATTTAAATGTAATGGAATCTATTTGTATATTTTTAGCAAAGGTTCTTGTTTCCATGGAAAATCATTCATTAGATGTGGGAAATAGAAAAGAAGAAAGGTTTGTTGAAAAATCCGAAGAAATTGTAAAAAAACTTCAAAATGATTTGGTAATAGCTGAAAAAAAAGTAGAAATAAGAACGCAGTTTTTAGCAGAGATTGCACATGAAATTCGTACACCCATGCATGCGATGATGGGTTTTGTTGAAATGTTAAGAGATGAAGAAACAGATGAAAGAAAGCATTTGTATTTAGACAATGCCTATAAAAGTGCGGAATCTATGGTTTCACTATTAAATGACACCCTTGATTTTACTAAGATAGATAAGGCAGAAATGAAACTTGAACTTAAAGAGTCCTCTTTAGTTTGTGAAATGTACAGTATGGTTGCTATGTTTTATATGAAAATGAAACTTTCACATATTGATTTTTTTGCTTATATTGATCCTTTGATTCCTTCTACAATAATAATAGATACCTTGCGTATTCGACAAGTACTTTCTAACTTACTTTCTAATGCTCTTAAGTTTACACCAGCTAGGGGAAAGATTATATTAGAGATTGTATATGATGAACAAAATGAAAATATAAGTTTTTATGTACGGGATACGGGTATTGGTATTGCAAAAGAAAATCAAGAAAAGATTTTTACACAATATACTCAAGAAAGGGATTCAACATCAAGGCAATAGGGAGGTACGGGATCAGGCCTTTCTATCAGTCTTGAAATAGTTAAACTTTTTGGCTCAAAAATACAGCTAGATAGTACAGAAGGGAAGGGCTCCTGTTTTTATTTTACACTTAATATTAAAGGTCAAGTTGTGGATAATAAGTCTAAATTTGATATAGAAGTACTTAAAAAACATAAAGTTCTTTTAGTCTTAGATAAAGAAGAAACTTACATTCAAAATGAGATTAAAAAGTCTTATTTACGTTTAGGCCTGGTAAAAAGAAATATTAAAGAGGCTACAAGTTTAAATGAGATGGATTTAAGTGATTTTAGCCATATTTATATAAGTGAAAAGCTTATTGATCATACCCGTATACAAGAGTTCTTAAACATGAATAAAAAGTTATTTGTAGTAGAAGGAGAAAATTCATCTTATAAAAAATTAAAAGGTCATGTTTTTGAGTTAGAAGCCTTAGTTTTTTCACGTGATATTCAAAATAAGACAAGTAATGAGAACAAAACAAGTGATGTTTTTATAAAAAATAGGACAATCTTAACGGTTGATGATAATCCTATTAATTTAGACCTCATGGAATCTATCTTGAAAAAGATGGGAGCTAGGGTACTTAGGGCAAGTGATGGATTAGCTGCTCTTAGTGTTTATAAAGAGTCTATTTCTTCTAAAAAACCTATAGATATGATTTTTATGGATCAAAATATGCCAAATATGAATGGAACAGAAGCTACCTCTGCCATTCAGGCTTATGAGAAAGAAGAACAAATTCCAGCAACGGCTATTATTGGCTTATGTGGAAGTAAAAATGATACCTTACAAGAGCAGTTTGAAGAAGCAGGAATGTTAGATTGTTTATGCAAACCTGTATGTCTTGACACCATTAAAAAAACATTAATAAAATATATAAATGTTGCTTAATAATAAAATTTCGCCCTAATAGGTAGTATTAATTAATTATGAGATAAATATCAGGAGACATATATGTCATTATCACAAATAACCGTTTCTATCGTAAAAGACACATCTAACTTACAAAAACTT
>DTVI01000111.1:0-6694 GCA_012963655.1 Sulfurimonas sp. | reverse complement strand
CAGCTCCAGGAGTAACTCAAAATGCAGAAAAAATTACTTCTCGTATGTATGAAATTCTTTTTACAGACTATCCAGAGACAAAGGCACTTTTTGAAAATTCCGATTCAAATCAGCATAAAAAATTAGCAGTTGTAATTTCTGCCTATGCCGCTAATATTGATAACCTAGGGGCGCTGTCAAAAGCAGTTAAAAAAATGGCAGCTACACACATTAGTTCTAAGGTTAAAGCAGAATATTACCCGATGGTAGGTGTTTCTCTTTTAGCAGCGGTTAAAGATAGTTTAGGTGAAGCAGCAACTGATGATGTTATTAATGCTTGGAAAGAAGCAGATATCTTGATTTGAAGAGAAAAAGAACTTTACACTCAGGCCTAATTCACCTTCTTCTACTGTACAGCTTTAGGCTGTACACCCCTAAAATATGCTACTATTGCTTCAACGAAAATAGGACGCAAACATGAAATCAACTTTTAGTGATAATTATGCAACAAAATGTACAACAGACCTAGCCATGAGAGTATATACCTCTCAACTTTTAGGTAAGGATATGGGCCTAGTCCTACATGGAGGAGGGAACACTTCTGTAAAAATAGATGACAAGCTGTATGTAAAAGGGAGTGGCTGGAATCTTGATACTATAGAAGAAGCTGGATTTCCAGGAGTTGACTTAGAAACGCTTATTTCTATGGCAAAATTGGAGCAGCTCTCAGATACGGATATGGTGTCTCAGCAAAGAGAAGCCCTTGAAGATAAGAACTCTCCGAACCCTTCAATCGAAGCTATCTTACATGCAATTATCCCTTTTAAATATGTTGACCATACTCATGCAGACGCTGTGGTTACAATCTCTAATACTCCACAAGGAGAAAAGCGCTTAAAAGAGCTTTATGGACCTAATATGCTCTTTATAGATTATGTAATGCCAGGCTTTATACTAGCTAAAGAGATATATGAACAAACCAAAGGGATAGATTGGCAAAGTCTTGATGGGATCATCTTGTTAAATCACGGTGTTTTCTCTTTTGATGATAATGCTAAACAAGCGTATGAAAAGATGATAAAAATCGTAGATAAGGCTGAAGTCTATTTAAAAGAAAATGCAGTACCAAAGGTATTAAACTTTTCAAAAAGTTTTTGTAAGTTAGATGTGTCTTTTACTAATGAGCTTAAAGGCGAGGTTGAAAAACTTCGTGGATGTGATATTGTTATGAAGATTGGCTCTTCTATTGAAGCAGTATACTTTTCACAATTTGATAACTTAGATGATATCTTTAAAAATGGTCCGCTGACGCCAGAACATGTGATTAGAACTAAGCCCTTTCCTGCAATTATTGATAACAATATCAAAGAAGGATTAAAAGCCTTTACTTCTAGGTATAAGAAGTATTTTAAGGCACATGCTAAAGATGAGATTATGTTAGACCTTGCTCCTAGATACGCGATTATCAAAGGGGTGGGTTTTGTGGCTTTTGGAAAAGATAAAAAAGAAGCAGGAATTATCTTTGATATTATCTCGCATACTATTTCTGCCATGTCATTAGCTCAAAATTTAGGGGGTTGGAAGTCTCTAAAGCCTTCAGATATTTTTGATATGGAGTATTGGGAGTTAGAACAAGCAAAGTTAAGAAAACAAGCACAAAAGGATTCTACATGTTAGATTTTATAAAAGATTTCCAATCTGTAGTAATAGGAACACTTGATGAAAAGGCTTTGCCTTTTTCTTCTTACGCTCCTTTTGTGTATATGAATCAAAGAAGCTATATATTTATTTCTAATGTAGCTAAACATGCTGTTAATCTTCAAAGAACACCTAAGGCTTCTCTTCTTTTTATTGAAGATGAATCTAAGTCTGAACAAATCTTTGCAAGAAAACGAATTTCTTTACAATGTTCATCCACTTTAATACCAAAAGATGTAGAAAAGTTTGAAACAGTTATGAATAGTTTCAAAATAAAATTTTCAGAAGATATGGTTTCAATGTTAATGGGTATGCAAGATTTTAATTTATATGAACTGAAAACTGATTATGGTGAAGCGACCTATGGTTTTGGTGAAGCTTATAATATTGGTGGAGAATTTATGGAAGACTTAGTTAAACGTCATGGGGGAACTGGTCATGGGCATAATAAGTCTTAACCTGCTGGTATTGCAAAGATAACAATAAAGAGTAAAATACAAAACATAGCTAATACAGCGTAAGAACCAACGGTACTAACTAAGATAGGAATCATTACTAAAAACCCACTTCCAAAGATGAAAGTCATGGGTGTACTAATAGCTGAGGTAAAGGTTTTAAAGGTGATTTATCCTAGAGTTTCTAATTCATCTGAATATTTATCAACACAATATGGTTCATAAGAAGACTTGTAGATTTTGTAATGGCCTGATGCCTTATGTCCATCAAGCGCCTTTTCATCTGCCCAAGTTTCAACAGCCATAAATCTTTCGCTTTGGTTTTCATATTGAAAAATTTCGTAGAATAAACATCCTTCTTCTGCCTTTGAAGGTTCAACCATAGCTGTTAATAATTCTTTCATTTTTTCAATGCCATCTGGCTTAGCTATAAAGGTTACGCTTTTTGTAATTGTCATAAATATCCTTAGTTAATAAATTTATAAAGTTTGATGGGCAATTCTATTCTAATTACCCTTTTAAAAACATTTTTACTAAATCTATCGTCACATTATTTCTATATACCTCAGTTAGACGGATAATGGCTAAAGAAGGAAATAGGCTATATCGATTATAAACCAGGCGCCTTCCACATGGAAGTTGTTATTTTTTTGTCTACGAGGTCTAAAGAAGAAGCATAAGCCTCTTTCCATTTTGAAGCTACTTCTTCATACTTTTCTTTATTTTTTGTATTTGGAGCATAAGTTTTTTCCCACTGTATAAGAGTCTTTGATGCCTGTGCAATAGAATCATATTCACCTGTAGCCACACCACAAGCAAAGGCGCCACCCAAGGCAGTCGCTTCATTTACCTTAGGAATTTGAATTTGTTTTTGCGTCACATCTGCTAATATCTGTGACCATAGTGCCCCTTTAGATGCCCCTCCTGCAAAGGTTATACTATCTGTTTGTACACCTGTAAATTCAAAGATTGAAGTAAGGTTTAACATAGAAACAATGGCAGCATTTTCTTCTAATGATCTAAACATAGCTGCCTTGTTCGTTGTTTCTAAAGAAAGATTTAAAAAAGAAGGGGCTGCGTGATACCATTTTCCATATTTCATGGTGTCTGAAAAAATAGGAAGTATTCCATTAGAACCTGGGGCTATTTTTGAAGCAAGTTCTTCTAAAAGAGAGTAAGGGTCTATTCCCCTTCTTGTTGCTTCTTGTATTTCACTTTCACAAAAAGTATCTCTAAACCAACGCATCACCATGCCTGAGAAAAAAGAGATACCTTCGGCTTGGGTTAATCCTTCAATAACATGAGGGTTGACTCTAATATCCATATTCGGATGAACCATAGGCTTGTCCATATTTACTAGCTGTTGCCAGAAGGTTCCACCTAAAATGGCTACCTGGTCTTTTTCGACAACACCAAGACCCGCTGAGCCAAGTTGTACATCACCACCACCCATGATGATAGGGGTACCCTTGGCTAGTCCTGTTTGTTCTGCTGCCTTAGATGTGACTTCTCCTATTTGTGTCCCTGTTTCATATACAGGAGGAAAGATGTCATCTTTGATATCTAGTTTTTTGGCCATACTTTTGTCCCATTGTCGTGTTTGCAAAGAAAAAACACCTGTAGTACCGGCATTGGAGGGGTCTGAAGCGATAACATTACAAAGTTTGGCTAAAACCCAATCACTAATCATTGATATAGTTTTTGTTTTTTCATACACTTTTGGTTTATTGGTTTTGACCCACATTAAACGTGGAAGCGCGCCAAGAGCAAAGGTCTGTCCACTTGTTTTATAAAATTGTTTTTCTAAAGAAGGATGATTTTGATTTATAAAAGAGACCTCTTTATCGGCTCTTGCATCAACATTGGCCATACCAAAAAGGGCATTATTATCTTTATCATATAAGATGATACCCTCTCGCATACTTGTTGCGGTAACGGCTTTTATCTCATTTGCTTTGATATTTGCCTTTGAAATAGCATCTTTAATACACTTAGAGATAATGTTCCAGTTTGTCTGCGTATCAAAGCCCATTGAATTAGGAACACCAGCTTCACTTAAATGGCTCCATTCTTGTTGGGAGATACTTATTTGATTTGCTTGGGTGTCAAAAATAATAGCGCGTCCACTTCCTGTACCTGCGTCAATTGTTAAAAAATATGCCATATCTCATCCTAATTTATAAGTAGGATATTTTAGCAATTTTAGCTTAATAACTGACCTTAGTAGTTAAGGTCAGCGTGTGTGTAAAATGAGTGTTACAAAGGGGAAGAGTGGATTAAATAGTAGTGAATTCAATAAATATACCTAGTCCCGCTAAAAATGCGGCTAAAGGGTGTTCTTTTAAATATATTTTTGAGTCTTGATACCAGTCTTTTATACTTCGATTATCCCCTACAAGTCTATAACCATTAAGGTTAGAAAGAATAAGAATATGTGACTGAGTATCTTTAACAAGGTATAAGGCACCTTGCTTCTTGATAATTGAAATAATATCAATTCCATTAGTATAATAGTCTATTTTCATAATGATGTCCTTTAGCTTTTTCTAAAAAGTAATTATTTATATGGGCATGATATACGAAATTCTTAGCATCACGGGTATTTGGAAAAGAACCTCTAAATGTTCCCTTATGGTTTATTAAAGACATACTGTGCATTTCAAATCCTTTTGTGGGTCCTTTAGAAGAACCTCTGCGTTTGATAAGTACAGTATAGTTTGTGTTTGTGGGGTTAAAGTGTGGAAAAGAAGTTAGTTTTTATAGGCTTTTTCAAAAGATGCTTGATTCCATGAACGAAGAATCTTACCTTTAACAACAAGTAAAGGAATTTTTTTACCACCCATACCTAGGAACTTTTTTTCTGCGCCTTTTGAACGTTCTAGGCTATGTTCAACAAATTTTATTTTATTAACCTGCATATACATTTTTGCGTCTTGGCAATGGGGACAAAAAGAAGCGGTATATATCTCAACAGAAGCTACCTTAGCTTTTGCAGAACCTTGCTTGTGTTGATTTCTTGCCTTAGCAGAATTTGAATTAGGGTTTTGAGAACTTTTTTTTGACCCAGAGGCATTACCTCTGCTATTTGAACGTCTAGCCATTAATCACTTCCAAGGTACATAAACAGTATCTTCATAATAAAAGCTGTTAAGATACCTGCTGCTACACCTGCAACAACATCATCTCCCATAACACCTAAGCCACCCTTGGTATTTTTATCAATACGACCAATGATAGATGGCTTTGCAATATCAAAATATCTGAAGGCAGCAAAGCTTAGTGCCATTGCGAGCCACAAACTCCAATGACTCATATAATCAGTAAAGGCTTGCATCGGAATAGAAAATGAACCTTGTGACTCATCCATAAAAGCAGCACAAGCAATAGACATTGTTATCCACATTCCAGCAAGTTCATCAATAACAATATGCTTGTTATCATGAATGCCCCCTTTAGCCTCATAATCATTAACTAATTTATAGCCTGCAACTGAGGCTAAAAGAGAAGCTAAAAAAAGTGTTGTTGAGTCAAAGTATACAAGTATAACTAAGCCTAAAAGTAATGAAACTGCAGAACCAACTGTCCCTGGTGCAATTTTTGATGTTCCGCTGTATCCAACTGTGAGTAA
This sequence comes from Sulfurimonas sp., assembly GCA_012963655.1. GTDB lineage: Bacteria > Campylobacterota > Campylobacteria > Campylobacterales > Sulfurimonadaceae. The sequence continues at coordinate 934 of DTVI01000111.1, read as the reverse complement.
AAACCAATTCATATTTATTCCTGTATTAAGTAAGTGATGTTGTTTGATAAAGCTTCATAAGCTCTATGTAAAAGTCTTGTTCATTATGTTCTTCTAAAAGGCCTGTAATAGGCAAGATATCATAATATAGCTTTTCTAAGTTTTTAAATCTATCAGGAAAAAGTTTAGCGAGTATAAGTGCTGAAATTTCCTTACGCATTAAAACAGCTGGAGGTAAAAGACCAATTTTTAAAAGTTCTAAGATAGATTCAGAATGATAATTAATGTGATGATGTTGCCCATGGGGACAGGTGTTTGTTGATACAAGGGTCTTACATTCATTACAATAAACATATTCTGCTGAAATAGATATTTCTATGTTTGTGCCTATGAGTCTATCAACAATGGACTTATGGGTATTTTGATCATAATACATACCCACACCCGCATGATTTTGCCCAATCATAAGAGAATTACATCCATAGTTTTGTGCTACGATCGCGTCAATTAAAACCTCATTATAGCCTGCAAAAATATAAGACTGCTCTAGAGGGATAACTATAACACGGTTTTTAGGTAGAAAGTTATCGATAAAGTAAGTTAAGGTATCAAGCCTAGTTTGATAACTTAAGTCTTTTCTATTATAAGGTTTGAGCAAGAAAATAACAATTAGGTCTGTCTTATCTAAGGTCTGTCTTATTAAACGTTCATGAGCTCTATGTAAAGGATTTGCAGCCATCATCATTGCTGTAGTATGCTTTGCACTTACACGAGACTTAGCCTCATTAATAAGCTCTTTATTCTTATTTAAGTTACTGTTTAAAAGTTCATACTCACCACTAATGGCTAACTTACCTAAACGCTCGACGGTTTTCTTAACACCAGGATGAGAAAGGTCATCAGTTCCATAAATTTGTCTTACTCTTTCTCTAGGATTAATCTCGAAAATTTCATC
>DTVI01000110.1 GCA_012963655.1 Sulfurimonas sp. | reverse complement strand
CCTCGCCACTTACAGAGTTCCAGCTCAAAACAATATGATGCCAAGCGTCATCATTTATAGGCGTAGTTGACTTAATGGTATTGGTATTTCCCTTTGTCATTCCAATATGACCTGAAGCGTCAATCCAACCCCAAAAAATGTCATCTCCCCCACCTGCTTTTGCAATACCTGCAATACCAGGAGCACGCCATGAAGTATTATCTCCACTTTGCGTAGTTTTAATCCAAAAGCTTAAAGATGATGTTGTTTTTAAGGCTGTATAAATATCTGAACCTTCAATGTAATCATCTATCCCATCAAATAAGCCTGAACGTTGTATTTGTCCAGAAGTGTCTGTATTAAGGGCATTTAATGAAGTAGCATGAAAGCCATTAACAGAACTATCTATCACTTCATTTGCACTTCCATCCCAAGCACATTCATCCATTCTATACTCAGCCAATGGACCAACTACATCTACCGTACAAGGAGTACAAGTATCCTCATCCCGATCATCACTTTCATTGTCTGACTGATCATCATACGCATCTTCTATATCAGATTCGCTTGCTACATAATCTGTCATTCCAATCTCATCAAGGTTTCCATCAAAGTACTCTGATAAACCGCTCTCACGATACATTGCACCCATATAAAAATCACCACTGGTATCACTAGGATAACCTTTGTATTCAAATTCTTTTTCTTTCACTTCTTCACCATCTAAGTATCCAAACAACTCGATCTCTGAATCGCTAAACCAACTATTATTGAGCTCAAGTGTAACTGCAAAATGGTGCCACTTGCCATCAGCAACAGAAGTTTCGATAGTTATGACATGTTCACTTCCATATAAGTCCCATATCGCGAACTTAAGATCTTCCCCTTCTATAAAAACACGGTACTCTTTAGAGTTAAAGGCTGTATTTGCCTTCACTAAAATTGTTCCAATACTTTTTTCGGTTTTAAACCATCCTGCAACTGTCATTTCCCCTGTCTCTGACATCGGTGAAATATCCTTATCGTCGGCTGCTTGAAGGTAGTAGCGTGCATATTGAAATAAACCATTAGAATCTATATATCCATCTCCACGAAACTGTTTATTACTACATACTATGTAGTCGTCTGAATCATAAGAAGCTTGAGCGTATAAGCCATCGGTATTCGTAATGTCATGTTTAGAAACCGCGTGATTTTTAGTATCACTAGAATCAAGTATATTATTATCACATTCATCTAAGTGGTAATCCATTACCAATTGACATCCAGAGAATGCAATTATTATATACGCGATTAAAAAAACATAATAGAAGGATTTTTTAGTCATCCTGAACTCCTTTATTGGTACCAGTGACGTTCTAGGCTACCATCGGCCTTATATTCATCTACTAAAACCTTTTTAGGTTCATCATCTGAGATAGATAAGATGTATTTTCTCTCATTTGTATTAATTTCTATGAGCTTAGGGGAAGTAGATAAGACCTGATATTGTCCTTTACTTAGAGCTTCAAAGACTCTTGAGAGTATATGTCTTGAAGAAGGAAGTTTAAGATTTGAAATATCTAAGTTATCAATCATAAATTGGTAAAGTAAACGTTTTTGAATAATAAGACTTGAAAAGTAAGAGGCATTTTCCCTTGAAGCTTCTGTTAGGACTAAAGAGCGTTGAAGCATACCTAAAACATTAATTCTATCAACCTTAGCACAAGAGATACCTACTAGTGATACAAAGTTTTCTTCTGTATATCCACCATAATACGCTCTACTTCCCTTGTCACAGACCTTATTATATTTTTTTGCTTTAAAGTCCTTAATAAAAGAAGAAATATCCCTTGCTTCTAAATTTAGGCCCATCAATATACACATAATTAATAACTTCTTGATATCTAACCCCCTAATCGTCTGAACGACGTCCTAAAATTAAAATTTGTCCTGGTTCTTCTTGTAGTTCCATATTATGTTCATTTGCCCAGACAAGAATTTCTGCATCTAAAGAGATGATATCTTCTTGATTAAGTAAATCATTTTTTATTTTAATCATATGATGGCCACTTCTCAAGGATAAATAATAGTCACTATGGTCTAAAAATGGCTTCAAGTCTTGTAAGGCGGATACAACCTCATTAAAGCACATATAATTAGACTTTACCTCATTTACAAGAGAGATACCTATTTCATCATTTTTATAGCCACACATCTGCAAAAGTTCATTTTCCATTGCAATATCCTTGAGTGGGCTATAAACGCCAAACTAGGAATTATATGCGCCCTAAATTTG
>DTVI01000109.1 GCA_012963655.1 Sulfurimonas sp. | reverse complement strand
TTTTCTTGCTTTCCATCTACATAAGAAGCATTTAACATAAGTTCTGTTTTTTTATTTAAGATACTATTAAGTTGTGTTTCTAGTCCATATGTTGTTAACCTTTCTCCATTTACATATTCACTTCCTCCAAGATTTGATGCCTGCCTAATAATTTGGTCTTTTAAGACGGCATAAAAGCTTGTAATTTGTAGAGAATTTGAGTTGTTTATTTGTGTATCTAGACCGAGTTCAAAGGTACTTATCTTTTCTCTTTTTAAATCTAGATCACCTTTAAGAACACCCGGAACATCTGGATACTTTTCCACAAAGACTGGGCTTCTATATGCCTCAGAATATAAAAGTTTAAAATAGGTTTCTGGAATATATTCATAATTTAAACCAAGACGTGGGTTAATGGCACTATCTGTATCACTATTGTGGTCTAGCCTTACTCCAGCTATCCCCGTGAGTTGGTCATCAATCATATATTTTACTTGACTATATAAGGCAATATTACTGACAGATTGACTTTCTTTGATTGGGCTAAAGGGGTGTATACTTCCATCTGTTTGATCATAAAATAGGGTAGGATCATTTTTGTCATATTCTGCACTTAGACCAATGATATAATCTAAATTTTCAAGAGAATAATCTTTATATTGTACTTCTGTGCTATATCTTCGCACTCTATTTTTCGCATGGATTGGATTTCCTGTAACGGGATGTGGAAATTTTTGTGTTTCAAGTGATTTCTCCATATCGTCATAACGTAACCATATATTTAGCTCTGCATCACCAATGGTAAAGGCCTTATTGACATCAAAGTAGTATGACTCAAAATCATTTATTCCTCCGTGTTGGATGATTGGACTTAATCCAAGTTTTTCTTTTTTTGATTGATAATATCCAACTTGAACTCTCCATTGTTCATAATTCATATCTATAAAAAAATTAGCAAGATCATTTTGATAGTCCTTATTTATATCTTGTCCCAGTTCATCTTTTACACCTTCATAGGTATAACCATCATCATTTTGATAAGAAGCACTCATGCTTATATGTGTGTCATGTATATTAAAGTTTCCATAATAATGGTTATTACTTCCCACTCTAGTTGTTATAGAACTTGTAAAATCTACACCTTTTTTTGTGATTACATTTACAACACCACTTATCGCATTTGTTCCATATAAAACTGAGGCTGGACTTCGTACTACCTCAATTCTATCAATCATTTCAAGTGGAATAAACTCAAGGTGAGAAGATCCAAAAAGTTTTTCATGTACAGGATGGCCATTTATCATAAATAGCGCTTTATTATTATAAAGACCCGGATTAATACCTCGGAAAGTTAAAACTGTATACCCAATATATGTTTCATTTAGTTGAATGCCCGGTAGAAAACTAAGGGCTTCATATAAGTTTATTGCACCCATTTGTTCTAGTTGTGTTGAAGTTAACACAGATACAATAGCTAAAGATTCAGAAGTCTTTTCTTTTTCATGGGAGGCGGTTGTAATTTCAATATTCATTAATTCTTCTAAGGAAAGAAGAACGGGTTTGTCTAGTTGATTATTATCAGCAAGCAGTATAGATGAAAGGCATAAAGATACCAGCAGGAAATTTTTCATCCTAGCTCCTTTGAAAATTCTATTATAAATAGTAACAAATAAATAATAATATATAAGTAAATCTTGAAAATTAGGGAGAAGCAAGGACTAGTCACTTTATAGATAATGATTTTATTAATAGAGCAGAACCAAAAGTATTTTTAAGAACTATTTGGTCCCTGCAATTAGCTGTTTGCAATTTCGTTATATACTTTGGTATACTACGCTTTATTAAAGGAATGAAATGCATAAGCTTATACTAGTTTTTTTATTGTTAAGTATTAGTTTATTTGCAGAAGTTATCACCATAGCTGTGGCAGCAAACGTGTCTTACGCCATGGATGAACTTAAATCAGAGTTTGAAAAAAAGCATCCTGATGTAAAGGTTCGTATTGTCCTTGGAAGCAGTGGAAAGTTAACGGCCCAAATCAGAAACGGTGCACCTTATGGTATCTTTATGTCGGCGGATATGAAATACCCACAAAGGCTTTTTAAAGATAATCTTGCCCTAAAACAAGCTAGTGTTTATGCCCAAGGAACCTTAGCCCTTTTTAGTCTTAAAGCAAGAGAATTTTCTTTAGGTATAGAACTTTTAAAAGATACAAGTATTCAAAAAATAGCCCTTGCCAATGCTAAAACAGCGCCTTATGGTGCAGCGGCTAAGCAAGCCTTAGAAGCAGCAGGCTTATATAAGGACTTGAAAACTAAGTTTGTATATGCCGAATCTATTTCTCAAACCCTTTCTTATGTTTTTACTGCTGCTGATATTGGGATAGTGGCTAAGGCTTCTTTATATTCTAAGAAGATGACAAACTATAAAGAAAAGATACACTGGATAAGTATAGAGCCTAGTCTTTATAATCCTATTAATCAGGGAGTAGTTTTGTTAAAGTACAGTAAAAACGCACAAGGGTATAAGGCCTTTTATAGGTTTATATTAAGCAAAGACGCAAGGCAAATCTTTAAGAAGTATGGGTACACAGTCTAATGAATTATATAAGAGCCTCGATTTCCAAGATTGATTCGGTTGATAATGTAAATATCGTGAGCTTTATTGCAGGTTCTGTATCTCTTAAGATGATGTCCTTAGAATTAGATGAGAGTCTTCAAAATGGAAGTAAACTTATTTTGGGGGCAAAGTCGACAAATATTTCTTTGATGAAGGGCTCAGCTGAGGGCTTGAGTATCTCAAACCAGCTTCCTTGCAACATAAGTTCTTTAGAGATGGGAGAGCTTTTATGTAGGGTAAGGCTTGACTTTGAGGGGACAGAACTAGAAAGTCTTATCACTAAGGACTCAGCCCTTAGACTAAATCTTCAGATAAAAGATGAGGTTCTTGCCCTTATTAAGTCCAGTGAACTCTCTATCATTGAGGTCCTTAACTAATGTTTTTTGGCTTAGATATGGATCCTTTTATAATCTCTTTTAAATTAGCAGGGATAACAACTCTTATTTTATTTCTGATTGCCCTTCCTATATCTTGGTGGCTGTCTCAGACTAAGTGTAAGTGCAAGCCCTTTATTGAGGCTATAGTGTCTCTTCCTATAGTCCTTCCCCCTTCTGTTATAGGTTTTTATATCTTATATGCTCTTTCGTATAATTCTCCCATAGGTGGATTTTTTGATGAGGTCTTTGGGATTAAACTGGTCTTTAACTTTACAGGACTGGTCATAGCCTCATGTTTTTATTCTTTTCCTTTTATGGTTCAGCCTTTACAAAGTGGCTTTGAATCTCTTAATAAAAACATGCTTGAAGCCTCTTATATAGCAGGAAAATCAAAACTTCAAACCCTAGTTTATGTAGCCCTTCCTAATATCAAGCCGGCTTTTTTAAGTGCTATTATTATCACCTTTGCTCATACAGTAGGTGAGTTTGGTGTTGTCTTAATGGTGGGTGGCTCAATTCCTGGTGAAACGAAGGTGGCTTCTGTGGCTATATATGAATTTGTAGAAACTCTAGATTATACTAATGCACATATTTACTCAGGGCTTATGATAGGGATGAGTTTTATTGTTCTTTTAGGTGTATATACCTTTAATAGGCATCAAAGCCATAGACTAGGAACAGCCTAATGTTAACAATAGACATTACTAAAGGCCTTCAGGGAAGTGCTGGGAAGATGAACTTGAGAGTTAACCTAGAGATTAAAGAACATTCTTTTGTAGCTTTAAGCGGTAGTAGTGGATCAGGGAAGAGCACTTTGCTTCGTATACTTGCAGGCTTAGATGAAGCAAGGGGAAATATCTCCTTAGAGAAGGTTTCTTGGCTAAATGATAAGAAGTCTTTAGTCCCTCAAGAACGTGATATTGGTTTTGTTTTTCAAGATTATGCACTTTTTGATAATATGAGTGTTGAACAAAACCTTTTATATGTGAATAAGGATAAGGCCTTGGCCTCTCATCTTCTGTCTTTAACGCATTTGGATGAATTAAGAGACAGAAATCCAAGAACCCTAAGCGGAGGGCAAAAACAAAGAGTCTCTTTATGTAGAGCCATGATGAACAGACCTAAACTCCTCTTAATGGATGAGCCTCTTTCTGCCCTTGACCCTCAAATGAGAACCAAGCTTCAAGCAGATATTTTAAAGCTTCATAAGGAGTTTGGAACCACGAGTATAATGGTTTCTCATGATCCAAGTGAGATTTACCGCCTTGCGGATAGAGTGCTTGTTTTAGAGCAGGGCAAAATTATAAAAGATGGATCAGCTAAAGAGATTTTTCTTAATACTCAAGGCTCACAAAAGTTTTCCCTTCAAGGAGAACTTCTTGATATTATTAAGGCGGATATTATTTATATAGCCATTGTTTCTATTGGGCAACAGATAGTAGAAATAGTCTTAGATGAAAGTGAGGCAAAGAATCTTAAAATAGGGCAGAGTGTTCAGGTAAACACTAAGGCCTTTGCCCCTTCTTTAAGTCCCTTGAGCTTAGTAAAATAAATAGGACTAAAAAAAGACCCCTTAAGATACTGTCTTTATAAAACTTCTTTTCAAAATAAGAGATAAGCTCTCCTGTAAAAATAATAGGGTGTTTGATAAAGCTAAATTCTGCAAAGACCTTGTCAATAAGATAGGCCAAAATAGTAATAAAGAGATTACTCACTTAAGGCACTTTCGATAAAGTCTATATCTACATGTTTGTCTATATGCTGGGCAAAGTCTTTAATACTGTCTGCTTTGAACTTTTTAAAGTCATATCCCTTGTAGGAACTATTAATCTTGGAAAAGATCATTTTTCTGAGTTCATCATTATCAAAAATACCGTGAACAAAGGTACCGTAAAGGTTTTTATCTGTCATAGCAAGTTCTTTGGCTACACCATTATGTACCTCATATCCCTTTGCTTTCAGACCAAAAACTTTATAAGTCTCTTTTTTTACAATCTTGTCTTTTTGAAAGACTATGTTTCCCTTGAACCTTCCAAAACCAAGCACATCTGCATTGTCTGATTCTATTCTTTCAGGGTCTAAGATATGCTCAAACATCATCTCATAACCACCACAAATAGCTATGATAGGAATCTCATCTGAAAGAAGTGCCTTTTCAAAACCTCTTTCTTTAAGCCAGGCTAAATCATCTATAACTCTTTTACTTCCAGGGATGATAATGGCGTCACATATTTTTAAGTCACTAGCATTTGAAATAAAACTAAGGTCAATTTCTTTATCGGTGATAAGAGGTTCAAAGTCAGTGAAGTTACTGATATGAGGTAGTCTGATAACACCTACCTTGATAATAGCCTCTCTTGTGTCTTGAACATAATTCATGATAGATTCGCTGTCTTCAAACCCAAGGTTAAAAGGCTTAAAGGGGACAACACCTAAGACCTTAATGCCAAAACGTTCTTGAATGATATTAACACCCTCATCAAATAAAGACATATCTCCTTGAAATTTATTGACAATAACACCAATCACGTTATCTCGAAGTTTTTTTGGTAAAAGCTCATATACACCGTAAATAGAGGCAAAAACACCCCCTCTTTGTATATCTGCAACTAAGACTATCTTAGTATTAAACTCATCAGCAATGTAAATATTTGAAAGGTCTTTGTTCATGAGGTTAAGTTCAACAGGACTTCCTGCCCCTTCTGCCACTATGCAGTCATATTCCTCTAAGAGTTTAAGAAAGGCATTTTTTGCGTGGGGCTTGAGGGTATTAATATCTCTATAATAAGACCAGACATCTTTGTTTCCTATGCTTTTTCCATTCACAATAATATGAGCTCTTGATTTGCCTCCTGACTTTAAAAGTATAGGATTCATATTAGGAGATGTTTTAAGATCTATGGCTTGTGCTGCAAAGTACTGGGGTATAGCAATCTCGCCTCCCTCATCAGTTACCTGAGAATTATTAGAAACATTTTGGGCCTTATAAGGCGCTACCTTATGCCCTCTATGATGAAGTAGATAGGTGATAGCAAAGGAGAGGGTTGACTTTCCTGCGTCAGAACTGGTACCAAAAACACTAAGAGATTTCATCTAAGACCTTTTTGAGTTTGTTATGTGAAAAGACAGCACCTATCCTTACTCCTGCACAAGAATGAAACTTTGAAAAAGACTGGATGATATACAGGTTTTTATAGGTATTTATCTTATGTCGGTAAGATTTAAGATCTTCAAACTCTAAAAAGGACTCATCTAAAATAACGGTGATATTGCGCTTTTTCCATTGTTGAAAAAGGCTTTGGAGTTTATAATATTTCCCATCAGGAGTAGAAGGATTTACAAAGATGATAATAGAGCCTTTGAGCTTGGTGTATAAAAACCAGCCCTTATTTTGGTCCAGACATAAAGGAACATTAAGTCAAAAGTATGAAGCTCTTCTAATCGTCTGATATCTTCGTCTATTTTTGAAAGAATATCTCTTTCATATTTCTTGAGTATGTAAGTGTCTTTAGAGTTTGAGACGATATAGGTTGTGTCAACCACACCAGAACGTGTAGCGTTCAGGCTTTTAAAATGATAAGAAGGAAAGAGAGAATTTAACGTATTTAAGGAAATTAGAGTTTTTACCCCCACTTATAAAGGGCATTTGGTCATGACTTTTTCCCAATCAAGATCAAAATGTTTTTCAACATAGCTTCTGTGATGGGGAACCCCACATTTTGAACAGTCTTGATGGATTTTATCTCCATATACACCCTGACTTCCATCTTTAGATTCTATATCACAAACACTATATTGGGTCTTTGTACCTATCTTTTGTATGCCCTCATCTTTAAATCTAAAGTTGGGACAGGCACATAAATAACAGTTTAAGGACTCCATATCATGGCACTTTTTATTATCCTTGTATAAGGGACAAAAATCTTTTTCTTTTTCCACCATATTTTCAAAAGTGAAATAGTCTATTATCTGCTCTTTTGTGAAGTCTTTTGAAATCAACTTATTAACAATGATCTTGTGCTTGTTCGCGTGTTCTTTAAACCAGTCTATATATCCCAAAGAAAGCTCCTGTATACGTAATTATACCCATTAACAAACATCTTTCAAAACTCTAATAATAAACAAATGAATTTTAGTGTAAATACGCGATTATGAAGCACTTAAACGGATATAAAAAACGGTACTTTTCTCTTGCTGTGATTGCTATGTATTCGACAATTGATAAATTAATGAAGATTGAGAATGCGTTAGAGTATCACCTCAAGGGTACCCAAGGCACATAGAACTAGGTATGGTAGACGCAGCGAAGATTGGTCTTTCTTAGGCTACCGCATTTGTAGCAACTACGAAACTTTCATTTATCTATCCCATACAATTATCAGGAGTTTAAATAAAAATTGTTACAAATGTGTTAATAAATAAGAGTTATCTTTAATATAAGGGATTGACATTATTGATTTGTTTATATAGAATTCGATTAATAAAACAAGAACACTCCACAATATCATAAATAATTTTATAATATTGTGAAATAAAGTTATTTAAAAACGGGGCAATATTTATGAAAACACCTAAGGGCTTTGGCAAGAACTATTTTTCTTTATCTGCTATTTGTGCCTACTCAAATGGTGTTGTCTTACAAGCCCAAGTATCTTCATATACACATTTATCTAGAAACCTTTCTTTTGAAACATTAGAAGAAGAGGAACCCTTAGAAGAGCTTGAACTTCTCCTCTTAGAAAATACAAATACAAAGGCCTTAGCTAGTGATTTTTATTTAAATACAATCATTAAGCTTATTTCCTCTCATCTTTTTTTAAACCCATTTCACTTTCTCTTAACCACAAAAAATCCTTTAGGCACTTCTCCGCCTTAAGGGAATTTTTTACACTCACAAACAAATAAAAAGGAAACACACATGAAAAACTTTACAAAAACGACACTAATGCTGTCACTTGCTTGTAGCTCACTACTTGCATCGGATATCTTCACACTTGAAGAACAAACGGTTACAGCTACTCATCTTGAACAAGACGAACTAACTTACACTGCGCCTGTAGAAATTTATTCAAAAGAACAAATCAAGGCTTCTAAGGCTAAAAATGTTTACGAATTTTTAAGCCAAGAAACAACAGTAGTTGTTTTACCTTCTTAGTTTCGCTGCGTCAACCATACCTGGTTCTATGTGCCTTGGGTACGGTCTTTCAAATGGGCATCAAAACCTTGTTATTGTTGTTGATGGAAGACGTTTAAATAATATTGATAATGGACCTCAACTCCTTTCTTCTATCCCTATTCAATCCATAGCAAAAATAGAAATTCTAAAAGGAGCTGGTTCTGTTGAATTTGGAGATGGAGCAAATGCTGGTGTTATTAGTATAACTACTAAGGATTTTAATGGAGTAGAATTCAATGCCTATACAGGAAGTTTTGACACTGACTACGCTTCTTTAGGCCTAGGGTATGCAAATGACTTACTTTCAATCTCTGCCTTTGGGGATTATTATGAAACTGATGGTCAAAGAAACCTTCAAACCACTTCAGATAAAAAAGATGCATCCCGTTCAAAAAATGGAAACTTTAATCTAAAACTTTATCCAAGTGAAGGGCTTGAAATTCGTGCAGGATGGGCTGCAACACGTATTTCAACTACTTATGCCAACTCACTCACACTCGCTCAGTATAAAGAAAATCCAAGCCAAGCTGGTAGTGGTTTCACAGAACAAACACTTGATTCAGACTTATTTTCTTTAGGCGTTGATTATGATATAACAGATGAATTTAATATCGATATTAATCTTTTTACCGAAGATAAAACTTCAATTTATCCAGCCTTTTCTTCTAAATATGAGTATGACTATAATTCAGCAGAGGCAAAGTTAAGATATAACAAAAATTCTCTTAAAGTAGTAACAGGATTTTTTGCCTTTAATGGGGAAAGAAAGGCTTCAAATAATACTACAAGTAAGGATAACTTGGCAGCCTATGTTAAAACTGATTATAAAATAGATTCTCATTCATTTTCTGCTGGAGT
>DTVI01000108.1:4917-9026 GCA_012963655.1 Sulfurimonas sp. | reverse complement strand
TATAAATATAGTTATTATAAGAAGTGGAATTTTTCTTGTATAATTTCAGTAATTAAACAAGGAAAATAATGTCCCTACTGTATACAGACGAAGAGGGCGCAAGCGTTTGCGTCCATGATTTTTACCCCGAAGAAAATATTTATGAAGAAAAATACACCTTATTATATACCTTTGTAAAGATTGAAGGTGATGATGAAGAACTTTTATCTATTGAAAAAAGACTTCTAACAAAAACATCAAAGCTTGATTATGTTGGTTGGCGTCTTATTGATGGTTGGGCTGAATTTTATTTTTATGCTGAGAATGCTAAGGGTTTTGAAAACCTTTTAAATGATGCTTTAAAGCCTGAATATATCTTTGAAAGTGGAAATCGTAAAGATAAGAAACATGAGACTTATTATAAACTTCTTGTACCAAACACCCAAGAATTTCATAACCTTCAAAGTGAAGAAATCATTGCTGACTTAGAAGATGCTGGTGATGACCTTAGTTTAGAACACCGTATTGAGTATCATGCTGTTTTTCAAACATCATCACAAAGAAAACGTTTTCTTGAGAGTGTAGAAGAAGATGGTTTTTCTTTTTTAAATGACTTTATAGATGAAAAAGCAGAAGATGATTTTGTATATGGAATTGTTTTCACGAAGCTTTCACCTGTGAGTATTGAAGACTTAAATACCCAAACAAAGATGGTTTTCCCTTGTATTGAACGGGAACATGGTCGATATGAAGGTTGGGGAACGAACGCCATGACAGCAAAAGAAGAAGAATAATTAAAAGTATAAGATACTTTGTGGAATCTTTGAATTAATAATCATTAATAAGGTAAGTCTACTAACTAAGAACTACTTTTTGGATTTTGTATTATTATATGTAACCTAATGTTTTTTAACCTAAAGACAAAGTTTGAGTATTAAAGGAGATGTTATAAAAAATAGTATCTGGAAAACATATGGCTTCTTGCCTTATGTTATTGTTGCCTTTTTAAATGCCTTTACAGATCTTGGTCATAAAATAATCATCCAAAACACCGTTTTTAAAATTTATGATGGCCAAACACAAATCATTTTAACAGCCATAGTTAATGGACTTATTTTACTTCCTTTTATAATGCTTTTTTCTCCTTCAGGGTTGTTATCTGATAAATATTCTAAGGCAAAAATTATGCGTTATGCTGCCTTAGCAGCTGTCTTCATTACCCTTGCTATTACAGGTGCCTATTATATAGGTGCATTTGAACTTGCTTTTTTTCTTACCTTTATCCTTGCGGTTCAATCTGCATTATATTCCCCTGCAAAATATGGTTACATTAAAGAACTTGTAGGGTCTAAGCATTTAACCCTTGGAAATGGAATTATTCAAGCCATTACCACTGTAGCGATATTAGGTGGTATTTTTGCCTATTCAGTTTTATTTGAAGGACGTCTAGCCGAGCAGACTTATGCTAATCCTAAAGAAATACTTCAGCACATCGCACCTATAGGTTGGGTTTTAGTGTTTGGCTCTTTAGTTGAACTTATTATGGCATATAGACTTCCTGATACAGGGGTTAAAACCGATATAAACTTTAATATCAAAAAATATTACACAGGTTCATACCTAAGAAAAAATCTTAAAACTATTTCGCATTCTAGTATTATTATAAACTCTATTATTGGTCTATCAATCTTTTGGTCTGTTTCTCAAGTGGTGCTGGCTTCTTTTCCTGCTTACGCTAAAGAAACCTTAGAAATAACTAACACCATCTTAGTTCAAGGGATGATGGCCTTAGCTGGCATTGGTATAGTTATTGGTTCTATTGTTGCGGGTAAGGTGTCTAAAAACTATATTGAAACAGGGACTATTCCCTTAGGTGCCCTTGGTATTACTATTAGCTTATTTTTACTTCCAATGATAAATGATCCTATAATGCATGCACTTAACTTTACTGCCTTTGGTCTTTTTGCAGGACTATTTATTGTTCCCTTGAATGCCTTATTACAATTTAATGCAGGTAAAAATGAGCTTGGACTAGTCATTGCGGGAAATAACTTTATACAAAACCTTTCTATGTTGTCATTCTTAGGATTAACCGTTGCCTTTGCCTATCTTGGTTTGGATGCAATTTCTTTGTTTTACATGATGTTTATAGTGGCTTTTTTAGGCGCTATGTATGTGATTTCTTATATACCTCAGTCTATGGTTATATTTTTAATTGCTTTTCTTGTCTCACGTCGTATTAAAATCGATGTTATGGGCTTAAATAATATCCCAGCAGAAGGCGGTGTACTTCTTTTAGGAAATCATATTTCTTGGTTAGACTGGGCTCTTATTCAAATGGCTATGCCCAGAAGGGTTCGTTATGTTATGGATAGAAGTATTTATGAAAAGTGGTTTTTGAAGATATTTTTAGACTTTTTTAATGTCATTCCTATCTCCGCACGTTCTGTAAAGGACGCAGCTCTTAAGGTAAAAGAACTCTTAAATGCAGGTGAGGTTGTATGTATCTTTCCTGAGGGATCAATATCAAGAACAGGACAATTAGGCGAATTTAAACGAGGTTTTGAGCTTATGGCTAAAGACGCAGATGCCTGTATTGTTCCTTTTTACCTTCAAGGGATGTGGGGATCTCGTCTTTCTCGCTCATCTGCCAAATTTCAAAAGGCGCAAAAAGGACGTAAACGCGAGGTTGTGATCTCATTTTCTCCTTCTATTGATATCTCAAGCTCTGCCTTTAGGGTTAAGCAAAAGGTTTTTGAATTATCTTTTTCTACATGGGAAAGGTATACATCAAACTTGTCTAGTATGCAAGAAGCATGGACAGATACTGCGGCACGACTTGGGTCTGAATTTTGTATGGCAGATTCAAAGGGTGAAAGTTTATCTTATACAAGAGTCTTTACCGGTACTGTTTTATTTTCACGATTTATAAAGAAAAATAAGGAACAAAATATTGGTATTTTAATGCCAACAACATCAGCAGGTGCCATTATTAATATGGCCACCTTAATGGCGGGGAAAACGGTGGTAAACCTAAACTATACTGCTTCTTTAGCTTCTGTTCAGGGGGCTATTTCTAAGGCTGGAATAAAAACAATTTATACCTCGAAGCAGTTTATTACTAAGTTAAGTGCTAAGGGCTTTGATACAGATAGCCTTTTACAAGGCTGTACTATTATTTATTTGGAAGACTTGAAAACTAAGATATCCAAGCTTGAGGCTCTTAGCACTCTTTTAGTGTCAAAACTCTTTCCTTCATTTATCTTAAAGATGCTTTATGTAAAAAAGGTTTCAAATGATGAAACAGCGGCTATCTTGTTTTCTTCAGGTTCAGAAGGTGAGCCAAAGGGTGTGATGCTTTCGCATAAAAACTTTATGTCAAACGTTAAACAGGTCTCAGATGTTTTAAATATGCGTTCTGAAGATGTGATTTTAGCCTCTTTACCCTTATTTCATGCCTTTGGATTAACAGCAACAACCTGGCTTCCTATGATAGAAGGGGTTCCTATGGTATGTCATCCTGACCCAACAGACGCAGTTGGAATAGGACGCGCGGCTGCAAAATTTAGTGCGAGTGTGATGTTTGGAACCTCTACCTTTTTTAGACTTTATACCAAAAATAAGAAGGTGCATCCTCTTATGTTTGATTCACTTCGAATTGCTATTTCAGGAGCTGAAAGGCTAAATCCTGAGGTTAGAGTTGCCTTTAATAAAAAGTTTCATAAAAATATTTTAGAAGGATATGGGGTGACAGAATCGGCCCCTGTTGCTAGTGTAAACCTCCCTGATGTTTTAGAAACAGACAGCTTTAGTGTTCAAGTTGGCACAAAACATGGAAGTGTTGGACTACCACTTCCGGGAACAGCCTTTAAAATAGTTGACCCTGAAAGTATGAAAGAATTATCTGTAGATGAAGATGGTCTTATCTTAATTGGTGGACCTCAGATTATGCAAGGATATTTAAATGAAGCATCCAAGTCACAAGAAGCTATAACATATATTGATGCAAAACCTTGGTATAAGACAGGGGATAAGGGGCATATTGACGCTGATGGATACTTGTTTATCGTAGATAGATATTCAAGGATTGCAAAGCTTGGAGGGGAAATGGTTTCTTTAGGAAGCATTGA
>DTVI01000108.1:0-4877 GCA_012963655.1 Sulfurimonas sp. | reverse complement strand
CATTGATCTTCTCGCTGTTAACTTACCAGATGAGAAAAAAGGTGAAAAAGTCATCTTACTTATAGCTGGATATCAAAACAGTAATGAACTCAAAAAGGCCTTAATTGAAAAAGGGATGAACCCTTTATATATTCCAATTGAAGTCTTTGATGTGCAAAGTGTACCAAAGCTAGGTACGGGTAAAAGTGATTTTGCAGGGGCAAAAATTTTAGCACAAGACTTGTTGAGTAATAAGTAATATATATAAGCACATGTTTATACTAAAATACTCAAAAGATAATGGGTAATAATGAAGCCTTAAAGGGCTTAAATAGGGGTGTATGGGGGAAGGATAGATAGGCTTTCGTAGAATCAATCTTTCTCTAACCAAAGTTTTTGTATAATTGCGAAATTGATTATGTAAATAAAGGGACATTGTGGCCGAGTATGCAAGATATGAAGATATAGACAAAGAAGCACTTCAACGTGATATAGAAGAAGTAAAAGCGCAATTAGGTGCGCCAAGTCAGGAAGACTTTCAACACTTACTTAAACTTGAAAGATGGGGAAGAATGGCCTCCGTTTCTGGCTACCTTCTAATTTTAATTATTAGCCTTATAGAGATGACAGACTTAAATATGGGTAGCCTTGGTTTTTGGGTCTTAGCCGTACTATCTGCTGTTCTCATTGGGGTTGGAAATGTTTCAAGATGGTCAAATGTAGCCCACCCTGTTCTTCATGGGGCTTATGATAAGGTTGAAGGTGTTCCTTACCGTTATACAAAGTCTGGCTTTGGTAAGGGGAAAAGACGTTTTATTGACTGGCTTGATTGGATTAAACCTGAGGCTTGGTCGTATGAGCATAATATTATGCACCATTATCATTTAGGTGAAGATGAAGACCCGGATAATATTGAAGTGAATGTTGACCTTGTAAGAACATCAACCATTCCAAATATCTTTAAATATATTTTTGTAGGCTTACTTGCAGCAACATGGAAACTTACATATTATGCACCTAATACGCTTCGTATCTTAGAAAATAAAGAACGTAGAAAAAAGAATCAGCAAGAGGTTAAGGACTTAGAATATACTCCTTTTACTCAAAATGGTTTGGAATTATGGAAGTCTTATGTGGCACCGTATTTAATAGTAAGGTTTATTATTACTCCATTATTGTTTTTACCTCTTGGTATTCAAGCTGTATATACTGCCCTTATCATTGTCTTGATGGCTGAAGTTGTAGCCAACTTACATTCATTTTTAGTGATTGTACCAAATCACTCAGCAGAAGATATATATAGATTTGAAGATCCGCATCAGTCCCAGGGGGAATTCTATCTTAGACAAATTATGGGATCTGTAAACTATAATACAGGTTCTGATCTTATTGATTTTGGCCATGGTTGGTTAAATTATCAGATTGAACATCATTTATTTCCTAACTTGCCTTTAAGCCAATATCAAAAAATGCAACCTATAGTTAAAGAAATCTGTAAAAAGCACCAACTTGAATATCGTCAAGAAAGTGTTTTTAAACGTTTATGGATGACAGTAGAACTTATGGTTGGAAAAACAAAACTTCTTAGAGTAAAGGGAATATAGCCCTTACTCTTTCTTTTACACAATTCTTACTCAGATCCTTCAATAAACTTCCCCAAAATTAAATAAGAAAGTCAAATGCCAAAGTTAAAATTAGCAAGCTTAGTATTAGATGCATTTTCGTAGTATCAAGGATGTACAGGTTAAGGAGCATCTGCAAAATATGGCTCAAAAAAATAAGATTAAAGAGATTCATTTATGAATGTTCTTCTGCTTTTAAACCTTTTGTCTTCTTAAATTACACTATAATTGCACAATAAATACCTTATACTACACATACAGGAAAAACAGTGGCACTCAACAAACCAAAATATACCTTATTTAAAAATACAACATACGCCTTAGCAGGTTTAGTAGATATCACAAAAAATGAATCATCTTTTAAACTTCAGATACTTTTATTTCTAGCAGGAAATATATTATCATGGAACCTAGACTTGGCTTTTCATTTGCAGGCCATACTTTCATTAAGTCTTTTTATACCCCTTCTAGCAGAAGTAGCAAATTCTGCAATAGAGCGTGTTGTTGACTTGGTAACTCTTGAGTATCACGAACTTGCAAAAAGAGCTAAAGATGCGGGTGCAACCCTTGTTTTTCTAAGTTTAATGCTTACAGGTGCGATTTGGGCAACTGTGATCTATATTGGATTTATCCAATAAAGGATACCTTTTTATGGGATCTGTAAACTATAATACAGGTTCTGATCTTATTGATTTAATAGAACATTTAATTGACAGTGGACATGATGTAAAAGGCTGTGAAGACGGTCAAGAAGCAGAACTTCTCATCTTTAAAGAACACTTTGACTTACTTCTTTTAGATGTTAATGTTCCTTTTATAGATGGATTTAGCCTTGTTGAAAGCATTAGAGATAATGGGATAAAAACACCGGCTGTCTTTGTTACCTCTCTTAACACGACGAAAGATTTAAAACGTGGTTACGCGGTTGGTGGGGATGAATACATTAAAAAGCCTTTTGATATGGATGAACTTGATGTTCGTCTTATGCAAATTCAAAAGGTATTTAACCTTAAAGATGATGTGATTATTCTGCCTGATGGTAAGGGTTTTGACCCTGTTACTCATATGGTTAATGGGAAAAAGCTTAGAAAAAAAGAATCTGGAATTCTTCATTATCTACTTAGAAATCTTAATAGAGCCGTATCAGCTCAAGAGCTTATGGATAATTTATGGGATTATGATGATGTACCTTCAAATGCAACGCTTAGAACCTATATTAAAAACCTTAGACAGGTGATTGGTAAAGAGATGATAGTTACCGTTCATGGACAAGGTTTTAAAATTGAAGCTTAGTGATTATGAACGTAAATCCTTAATTAATTTTATTGTTCTTTATGTAGGATCTTCTGTTTTTCTTATCTCTGTTATCGCCTTTTTAATTTATGAAAATGAAGAACGTAACTCCTTAGAAATGATGCAAATGAAGATGGAACACTTTGCAGATATGCAAGGTGAAGAAATTATTAAATCAGATATGAAAAATTCTAAAGAATATATGCTTCCAAAAGAAAGTGAATATGAGGTCGCCTTGTATGATAAGACGCAAACCTTGCTTGATGGAGATAAGCTAAAAGAAGTTAATTTTGAGAAAGAAGCTTATAAAAAAGATGGAGACTGGTATTACCTCTCTAAAGCGGCTAATGGACATCTTGGTGTTGAACATATAGTGGTTAAAAAGAGTGGTTATGATGTGTGTGTTCAAGACTTAAGAGAAGATGTGATTTTGTATTGGGCTGTGGCTGTTATTTTTATCTCTCTTATGGCGTATTGGCTAGGCCGTATCTTCTTAAAACCTGTTAGAGAAAAGATTGACACGATTGATGAGTTTATTAAAGATTCAACTCACGAACTTAGCACGCCTATAATGGCTTTAATGCTTTCAGTTGACTCTTTGTCTAAGAAAGACCCTTCAAAGGCCTTAACACGTATTAAACTCTCTGCTAGACAGATAGCTGATATATATCACGACTTGACCTTCTTACTTCAACTCGACCAGTCTGCTAAGATAGAATGAACTATTTCACACCTCTTGCTGAGCAAAAATGCTTAAGCATAGAACTCGATTTAGACGATTTTAACTTTTTTATGGAAAGAACGGCTTGTACACGTTTACTGGATAACATTATTTCTAATGCTATTAAGTATAACACCAAGGATAATAAAGTTTATATTTCTATTAAGGGTAGAAATGTACTTATTCGTGATGAAGGCAAGGGCATGGATGAGAATGAACAAAAACAAGTCTTTGAAAGATATATGCGGGTAGAAAAAAACCGTGGTGGCTTTGGTAGTGGTTTAGATATAGTTAAACAGGTGACGAGTCGTTATGATATAACCATTGAAATAGAGTCTAAGCTTAATATTGGTACACTTTTCACACTAAAATTTCCTTAGGGAAGTTTTTTATGACTTTTGGCATAAAACCTTTGTGAGGTCTTATTCAAAAAGTTTGTAAGCTATTAAGGAAAAATATGTCACATGTACTCATTATCGGAGCAGGCGGCGTAGGCCGTGTTGTTACACATAAATGTGTAATGAATAAAGAAGTATTTACAAAGATTACCCTCGCTAGTAGAAGGTTAAGCTCGTGTCAGACCATAGCAAATGAGCTACCTTCAGGCTTAGTAAATATTGAGCAAGTAGATGCAGACAATACAGATGAATTAGCAGAGTTAATAAAACGTATAGGCGCGCAATTTGTTATTAATGTTGCCCTTCCTTATCAAGACCTTACTATTATGGACGCCTGTTTAAAAACTAATATCCCTTATCTTGATACGGCTAATTATGAGCATCCTGATGAGGCTAAGTTTGAGTATAAAGAACAATGGGCTAAGCATGAACAGTTTAAAGAAAAAGGGCTTCTTGCTCTTTTAGGTTCGGGTTTTGATCCTGGCGTAACAAATGTCTTTTGTGCCTACGCGCAAAAACATTATTTTGATGAGATACATACTATTGATATTTTAGACTGTAATGCAGGAGATCATGGGTATGCCTTTGCAACTAACTTTAACCCAGAGATTAACCTAAGAGAAGTTTCGGCTAAAGGTCGTTACTGGGAAGAAGGAAAATGGATAACAACAGAGCCTATGGAAATTAAGATGCTCTGGGATTATCCTGAAGTAGGGCCTAAAGATTCTTATCTCTTATATCATGAAGAAATGGAGTCTTTAGTTAAGCATATTAAAGGACTGAAGCGTATACGTTTTTTCATGACCTTTGGCGAATCATATCTAAGGAGTTACGTTCTTCATTTTCATAAATTAAAAAGGCGAT
>DTVI01000107.1 GCA_012963655.1 Sulfurimonas sp. | reverse complement strand
CTTGGAATTTATTTTCATTATTAGAAATATATACTAATGAAACAGCCTGAGATACACTTATAAGGATGAGAGTTAAAAAAATATTTTCATTTAAAGACACTTTTATCACTTATCCATAAAATGCATGAACGCTCTTTTATATCACTTACATCAATAAAACTATCATTCTTTAGTTTGTAGTATTCATAAACTACAGAAATATTTTCTTTTTTGGCTGCATCTATATATGGCTTAGGAACAACAACCTTATAAGACTGCGTTCCTGGACCAACTCCATCTTTATCTGCCTTATCTAAGGCCAGAACACCATATAAGGCCTCTTCTTTTCCTGGTACTTTAACGCGAACATGCTTAGCTCCATGATGTAAGGCATTTTGGTAAGCTTTAAGAAGGTCTTTATCTGTCATTTGTAAAGAGTTATAAGGTGTGGAACTGTGAAAAGGAGGAGTAGATTCACCTTCATAACGAAAACTTTTATCTACAGCTGTACTAATAATCTCAGAATTTTGAATAAGACCCTTGTTAATATCACGTGTATAGGTTGTAGTGCAACATCCACTTAATAAGAAGATGGCAAAAGAATGTGCAAAGAAATAGTGCATAGATAAGCTAATGAATAGTTTTTTTTATTATATATCTTATAAGCTGAATTTGGATAAGATTTCGCCATTAATTTATCATAGAAGGCCCTATATGAAACGCGCATTAATCAGTGTAAGCGATAAGACAAATATCGTAGAGTTCGCAAAATCTTTAGTTGGAAAAAACTTTGAAATCATCTCTACAGGTGGTACATTTAAGATGTTAAAAGAAGCAGGTGTGCCTGCTATTGAGATTGATGAGGTTACAAAGTTTCCTGAATGTTTTGAAGGACGTGTTAAAACACTTAATCCTTATGTTCATGGGGGTATCTTACATAGACGTGATAAGCAATCACACCTAGACCAAGCCAAAGAACTTGGCGTGGAAGCTATTGACCTAGTGTGTGTAAATCTTTACCCTTTTAAAGAAACAATTGAAAAAACAGATGACTTTGCAGATATCATTGAAAATATTGATATTGGTGGGCCAGCTATGGTTCGTTCAGCTGCAAAGAACTTTGATTCTGTTTATATCGTAACAGATATCTCAGACTATTTTACAGTCTTAGACGCTTTAGATAATGAAGAAAATGCACTTGAATTTAGACGTTCACTTATGATTAAGGCTTATGAGCATACAGCAGCTTATGACTCAATGATTGCTAACTACATGAACAAGCGTTTTAATGGTGGTTTTGGAGAAAAGCAGTTTATTGTTGGCTCTAAAGTAATGGACACACGTTATGGTGAGAATCCTCATCAAAAAGGTGCACTTTATGAGTTTGATAAGTATTTTACAAATAACTTTAAGACACTTAAGGGTGAAGCATCATTTAATAACTTAAATGACCTTAATGGTGGTGTTAAGATTGCTGCTGCCTTTGGAAATGAAAATGCAGTAGCCATTGTTAAGCATGGTAACCCTTGTGGTTTTGCTATAGGTGATACTCTTTTAGAAGCTTATGAAGAAGCACTTAAATGTGATCCAATCTCTGCCTTTGGTGGAGTTGTTTGTGTGAATGGTGAAGTAGACGCAGCAATGGCTGAGAAGATGAATGAAATCTTCTTAGAAGTTGTTATCGCTGGACGTATTACAAAAGAAGCTCAGGCTATTTTTGAAAAGAAAAAACGTCTTAAATTATTTGAATATGGCGCGGATAGAATCGTTCTTTCAAATGATATCTTAGACTTTAAACACGTAGATGGTGGATTTGTATTCCAAGATGCGGATAAGGTTAAAGATGATGAGGTTACAAATGCTAAGCATGTAACAAAGTGTAGTGCCTCGCAGCAAGAAATGAAAGATATACACATCGCTTGGAAACTAGCTTCTTTAGTGAAGTCAAATTGTGTTGTATATGTTAAGAATTCAGCAATGGTAGCTGTTGGTATGGGAATGACTTCAAGAGTGGACGCGAGTCAATGTGCACTTAAGAAGGCTAAGGCTATGAACTTAGATGTAAGTGGTTCGGCTCTTGCTTCTGAAGCATTCTTTCCATTTAGAGATTCTATAGACGCTGCGGCTGAAGCTGGTGTTAAAGCAGTTATTCAACCCGGTGGTTCTATTCGTGATGAAGAAGTTATTGACGCGGCAAATGAACATGGTATGGCACTTTACCTTACTGGTATTCGTCACTTTTTACATTAAGATCTATTTTTAATATAAAAGCTCTTCTAGCAGGATTA
>DTVI01000106.1 GCA_012963655.1 Sulfurimonas sp. | reverse complement strand
GGCTAAGGCTGTAATATAATCTGCTTGAGAAGGAAAAGAATAAACTAATTTGGCTGTTTTAAGGTTATACACAAGTGTTTTTCCATCTGTGCCCCCTGTGATAAAGTAATCCTCATTATCATCTATACAAATAGATTCAATGTCTCCCTTATGTTCAGAGGTGGTATATAAACGTTTCTTTTTAGCTACATCATATAAAATAGCCTCATTAGTATGTGGAATAATACAAGCAGCATATAAACCCGAAGCACTCACACACATGTGATTTCCCCAAGAACGTTCTTGAATAATATTACTTTTAAAGCCTGAAACTGTTTTATATTTTTCCAGTTCAACACAGCGTAAGCTACCTATTTTATCCATAAGTATTAGCTGATTATTGGCTATTTTATTAAGGGTAATAATGGAAGATTTAATCTCTAAACTTTTATTAATTGTCATTTAAAAAGGGCCTACTATTTTATCTTTTTGCTAAGGTAGCCATTATCAAGAAGAACAGCACGTATCTCTTCTTGATGGAACTCACCCTTTGTTTCAAGGTCAATCGTCACATTAGCATCTCCATAGTCTAAACTCGTAGAGGTTCTATCATAAGATATATGAACGATATTAGCATACAGTCCTTGAAGTAGTTGTGTTAACTTCATAAGTGAGCCTGGCTTATCTACAAGAGTAACTGTTAGTTTTAACTTTCTACCTGATTTTAAAAGACCCTTTTCAATAATAACTGAAAGCATCGTCACATCAATGTTTCCACCACTTAAGACTATGCCTACTTTTTTACCTTTAAGACCCTCAATTTTATGATGTAAAAGCGCAGCAACTCCAACAGAACCGGCCCCTTCAACCACAAGCTTTTGCTTTTCAAGTAAAAATAATATCGCGTTAGCTATTTCTTCATCATCTACACCCACAACTTCATCTACATTTGAGAGCATATAGTCTAAGGTTATTGTAGAGGTATCTCTTACAGCTATTCCATCTGCAATAGTCCGTACAGATGTACTATGTACCGCTTTTTTCTGTTCAAATGACTGTCTTAATGCTGGCGCACCACTAGCACTAACACCAATAATTTTTATATTAGGATTAATTGCCTTAGCTGCAATAGCTACACCTGAGATAAGACCACCACCACCCATAGGAACAATAATAACATCTAAGTCAGGCTGGTCAGATAACATTTCTAAGGCGGTTGTACCCTGCCCGGCAATCACTTCTTCATCTTCAAAAGGATGAATAAAGGCTAGCTTTTTTTCTTGCGCATAAGTTTTAGCGTAGGCATAGGCCTCATCATAGTTTGAGCCAGCAAGAACAACCTCTGCTCCATAAGAGCTTACCCCATTAATCTTTGTAATTGGCGTTGTCTCAGGCATAACAATAACCGCGTGTATATTAAAATGTTTAGCGGAAAAAGCTACCCCTTGGGCATGATTTCCTGCACTCGCAGCAATAATACCTTTTTCACGTATCTTTGAGTCTAAAGAAGCCACCTTATTAAAAGCACCACGAAGCTTAAATGCCCCCGTAATTTGAAGGTTTTCTTTTTTAACATATATATTTGCCTCACTAATGTCACTCAGTAAGGGAGCATAAGCAAAAGAGGTATTTACAACAATGCCTTTTATACGTGAAGCTGCTGTTTTAACTAAGTCTAAATCTAACACTTAAATCCTTATAAATTTGCGTGTTCAACCATAGTACATTTGTTTTGTACTACCTTGATACCGGCATTTTGAGCTAAGGCAGCTGCCTCATTATTGACTATCCCTTCTTGTCCCCAGAAACACTTAACATCGCCTCTTTTTATACATTCTTCAGCAATAAGCAATAAGGCCTTAGGCTTACGAAAAACATCTACCATATCTACAGAAAATGGAATTTCAGATAAAGAACGATAAACTTTTTCACCTAAAATCTCATCTTCTTTAGGATACACAGGAATAATTTGAAAACCTTGCCCTTGCAAATAAGCAGCAACTCTATTACTCGCCTTAGAAGGATCAGGTGAAAGCCCCATAATAGCAATGGTTTTAGTGTCTTCAAAAATATCTCGAATCACATCACTATTACTGTTTACACTAGCAATCTCACATTCCATAATCTATCCTTCATTATAAATATTTTATTTGCTAATTATAACAAAGATTATTCCTCTCAAATATGAGATTAGCGTTTTAAGGCGTTTTCTTCTTTTACCCATAAGTTATTTTTTGCTTTTTCCCATTTTTTATCAACAAAAAGACCTGTAATCTTTATCCATTTATTCTT
>DTVI01000105.1 GCA_012963655.1 Sulfurimonas sp. | reverse complement strand
TCGTTTAAGTGCCTTAGCTATTTTAGCAAACTCAAGAGGAAATGCTAAAAAAGAAGCCTTAGCAGATTTTTATGCAAGGTATAAAAATAATACCCTGGTTATGAATAAATACTTAGCTGTTATTGCAAGTTCACAGTTAAAAGAAACACCAGCTAATGTGATTAAACTGTTAGATGATGAGGTTTTTGATATAAAGGTACCTAACTTAGTGCGTTCTTTAATAGGTAGTTTTGCAAGAAACACCCTGCATTTTCATGCAGTCGATGGAAGCGGATATAAGTTTATTGCACAAAAGGTTTTAGAACTTGATAAACTAAATCCTCAAATTGCTTCTGGTCTGTCTGGCGTTTATAAGGATTACAGCCGTTTAAATGCAAAGGCAAAGGGTTTAATGAAGATTGAGCTTGAAAAGATTATTAATGCAAAAGATTTGTCTAAAAATGTGTATGAAATTGTATCGAAGATATTAGGATAGTTGTAGATACAAAAGTCTTGAAGTCTTAAGACTTCAAGAAAGGTGACTTATTTTACTTCTAATTTCATAGGAGCGGGTTGGGCTAAGGGAATTAGAGAGGTTGTTTTTACCTCACGTAAAGTTTGAAGACGGTTTTCGATTTGAAAATAACGAATTACATCTGCTGATGGCATAATTTTTTTGAATTTTGCTACATAGTCTCTCTTTAAAACTAATTCATGGTCTTCAACAGTTGCCCAATCAACAATAAGTTTGTTGGCATTTTCATCTGTCATATTATTATAAGAAACTGCATAATCTCTAATTAGTTTAAGTTCACTTAACCGGTGCTTTATAAGCTTTTTTTGGTATTCATCATAAAGCTTTCCAAAGTTTTCTTGTGTTTCACCATGAAGTCCCATATTTGAAAGTACAACGGCTTTTTTCTGTACAGCATTTCCAACTAAAAGAAGTTCAATTTTGGTAGAGCAAAAAGGGTCATAGCACTTAAAAGTGTTCCTGTGATAATTTTTTTAATCATTGTTTATCCTTTTGTATTTTGATGTAATTTGTCAAACATCTAGCAAGTTGTTTCTAGGTGTATTTTACTACGCAAGAGTGTGAAAAAAGTGTTATTATTAGCATACTGATATTAAAAGGAAAAAGTTATGATTGTTCATATCGTTATGTTTAGTTTTAAAGACGACAATAAAAAAGAAAATTTGCTTAAGGCAAAAGAAATTTTAGAAGGATTAGTAGAGAAAATTCCTAGTCTTAAGAGTATGGAAGTTGGCTTAGACTTTATGCAAAGTGAACGTTCTTCGGACCTTGTGCTGACATCTAAGTTTGATGATAAAGAAGCCCTTTCTATTTATGCAACACATGCTGAGCATCTTAAGGTGGTAAGTTTCATCAAAGATGTAACAGATGGTGCAAAGGTAGTTGACTACGAAATTTAGTTTCTTCTTAAGTAAAGGGGTATTATAGAATTTATATACTCCCTCTACTTAATAAAACTTTTCCCTTATGTTCAAGTTATTTAATCTAAGACTGATAACAACATAAAAAGAGCCCATTACATTTTATAGATATATGCGAGATTTGCTGTGCTTGAAGCCATTGTAGCCTTCTCACATCTTCAATGAATGTTGCCAGTAAGCCCATCCTAATGGTATATGAAGACATGTTAAATCCTTTGTTTAATAATAGACTGCAAGTGTTTAAGCAGGAAGTCTAGTGTCATTATATGACGATTGAAAATCTTTGTGTGTTTCTTAGCTTAGATAAGTGGACTTATCTTCTTACAAAAGATACAATAAGACTATGAATAATAATATTTTTAAAAATAGACGTGAAAAGATTTTAGAGCAGATGACTAATGGGGTAGCCTTAATACCTTCAGGTACTATGCAGGTCCGTAGTAATGATACAGAATTTCCTTTTAGACAAGAAAGTAATTTTTATTATCTAAGTGGTTTTAATGAGCCTGATTGTTTACTTCTTTTGTGTAAAAATGAGAAGAACAGTAAAAGTGTTCTTTTCTTACGAGATAGAGACCTTAACATGGAAATGTGGGTAGGCAAACGTTTAGGTGTTACTGCTGCTTGCAAAGCCTTGGACATAGATGAAGCGTATGATATTTCCACACTAGAACCTGAGTTAGAAAACCTTTTAAAAGGATATACAAACTTATATCTTGATACTTTTAGTGATAATATATATTTAAATTTATCTCAACAAGTAGCCAATAAACTCTTCTTGTCTCGTGCCGTTGATATTTCTCCACGAAACTTCATTCATTTAAATACTTTCTTAGAA
>DTVI01000104.1 GCA_012963655.1 Sulfurimonas sp. | reverse complement strand
ATTCCATGACGGAACCCCCTTTAATGCGGATGCAGTCAAGTGGAACCTGGAAAAATGGGTCGGGACCGACGGACACAGCTGGCTGCCGACCACCAACATCGTAGGCTCTATCGATACCCCGGACGACTATACAGTTGTCCTAAACAATACGGAGTTTTACTACGCGGCCATCCAAGACCTAGCCCTCGTCCGGCCTGTCCGGTTCCTGAGTCCTAGCTCCGCGGATGCAGACGGAAACTTTGTTAGCGCCGTAGGGACGGGTCCCTGGAAAGTCGACGAGTACACTACGGACCAGCGGACGACCTTTGTGCCCCATGAGGACTACTGGGGGCAACAGTCGCGCCTTGAGAAGGTTGTCCTCGAGGTTATCTCTGACCCTCAGACCCGTATAGCGGCTCTGTTGAGTGGAGAGGTTAATCTAATTGGCGGCGAATACCTTGGTGGTATCTCGTTGGAGAGCATACCTGTTCTCGAACGTAATGAGGATGTACAAGTAGTGACGGGTGTAGGGAGCACCAGTTACTGGGTCATGATGAATTACCACCGCTCCCCCTTTGATGACGTAAAGGTTCGCCAAGCGATAAACCATGCTATAGATCGTGAGACAATCAGCACCAAGCTCTTTCGAGGCCTGGCTGCGCCAGCTCACGGTGTCTTCTCACCCAATATACCTTACGTAACCCAGCCCCGTCCAGAGTTATACGACCTGAATCTAGATCAGTCCCAGGCCTTGCTAGCTGAAGCTGGCTGGACACCCGGTGCTGATGGTATTCTGGAAAAGGATGGGCAACCGTTTGAGGTATCGATGCTAGTCGATGCAGACGTGTTCCCGCAGGCCAAGTCCATAGCCGAAGTCATGCAGGGCACGCTAGGCGAGCTCGGTATCGATATGGAAATCCGCCTAATGGACTTTGGCGGGTGGAGCGAGGCGCTCCAGAATGGCGACTACGACATGGCCACCAATATCAGCTGGGGTGCTCCCTATGATCCCCACTCAAGCCTGTCAGGGATGTTCACTGGTGGGTATCTAGGTACTGAGGGAACGATTTACGCTGACCCTGTCCTGGATGAGATGATTGCGGATGTCGTAGGGATCCGAGACGAGGATGAGCGGCAGGCTGGCTATGACGCGATCTGGACATACATGGACGAAAATGCCGCGGTGGCACCTATCGTTTACTCGCTTCGTGTGTATGCACTGGATGGCACCGTTGACGGATGGAATCTGCCTGGCACGGAATACGATCTTGATCTAAATAACGTGTCTATAGTAGCCCGTTAGCATATCTAAAGATAGAAACGGGATGCGCCCACATGGACTCATCCCGTTTCTTGGATGAAGCCCCGAAGGGTCTAAGAAACCCTTCGGGGCACGTGAAGCCGCTAAGGAGGTGAGGCTTCTTGGTCAAGTTTGTGCTGCAAAGATTCACCGGATGCATCGGTGTTTTACTAGCAATCACTCTTCTGGCGCACGTCCTGATCTACCTAGCACCTGGAGATCCTGCGGTGATTATTTTGGCCCAACGGATAGGCCAATTGCCCAATCCAGAACAGGTGGACCAGTTGCGCGAGGAGTATGGCTTGGACGGCCCGCCAATCATGCAATATTTTTCCTGGTTAGGCCAGGCCATCCGGGGCAATTTCGGCTACTCTATCCGTACCGGCAACCCCGTCCTCGAGGAACTTCAGCTACGCCTTGGCCCTACATTGCTCCTGGCAGGGGTGACGACAAGTCTAGCCGTAATCCTTGGCCTTCCCATCGGTTTTCTGGCCGCCTGGCGGAAGAATTCTTTCTGGGACCATGTGACCCGTACCATCGCGCTGCTGGGCGTGTCGATCCCTAACTTCTGGCTAGCGTTCCTGCTTATATTGGTCTTCTCAATCACTTTGCGTTGGCTTCCTACTCATGGGATCGGAGAGATTAAGCACCTGATTCTACCTGTAGTATGCCTTGGTTTGGCTGATATGTCCCGCCTGAGCCGTCTCGTTCGATCGGGCTTCATCGAGATTCAACATGAAGAATATCTGCTGGCCGCCCGAGCAAAAGGTTTGCACCGGCATACCGCCTGGCTCCGGCACGGAATTCCTAACATTGCAGTGCCGCTTATTACTTTAATTGCTACTCAGTTCAGCTATATAGTTGCTGGCTCGGTCATCATCGAAACACTGTTTGCTTGGCCAGGAATAGGCAATCTTTACATCACCTCGGTCAATTATCGTGACATTCCTGTTATTCAAACGTTGTTGTTGTCGTTTGGCGCAGTATTTGTTGTGTTAAAT